>JAKALV010000113.1 GCA_021824055.1 Acidobacteriota bacterium | reverse complement strand
CTTCTGCCTTTACTTGGACGCTTTCCCAATCGGCAGCACGTCTTCCAGGTTGGCATGCGGGCGCGGGATGACGTGCACCGACACGAGCTCGCCAACACGGCGCGCGGCGGCCGCGCCGGCGTCGGTTGCGGCCTTGACGGCCGCCACATCGCCGCGCACGATCGCGGTCACATAGCCGGCGCCGATCTTCTCCCAGCCGACCAGCGAGACTTTTGCGGCCTTGACCATGGCGTCGGCCGCTTCAATCATCGCGACCAGGCCCTTCGTCTCGACCATTCCCAGTGCTTCGCCCATTTGGATGCTCCTATTGCGTAATCTGCTTGACGGCCTCTTCCACCAGCGCCGTCAGTTGGTCGTATGTTAGCCGAATCTCGCCGTCAGTACCTACACTGATTCCCGTGCCGCCGGCCACGCTGGTATCCGCCACAAGACGCGCGCCGGGCGCGTCCGCCGACTGCACCACCTGGCAGCCGGTCTCCGCCATGTCACCCGGCATGGGATCCGGGCAGATCGGCGCGGGCGCCGCGATGCCGTACGTGCCTCTCAGCGCCTGCAGCCGTCCCACTTCTTCGGTCGACAGGACGTGCTCGCGGCCCAGCATGCGCGCCACCAGACTGATCTTCGCGAAATGCTCGATCGTTTCCATCTTGTAGTACGCGGCGAACACGTCCTTGCCGAGCGCCAGCGCGCCGTGGTTGGCGAGCAGCAAACCATCGTGCGCTTTGACGTACGGCTCCACCGCGTCGGCCAGCTCGATGGTGGACGGGGTGCCGTACTCCGCGATGGGAATGGCGCCGAGCGTGGTCACGACTTCAGCCAGCACCGCGCGATTGAGCGGAATGCCGGCCACCGCGAACCCCGTCGCGAGCGGCGGATGCGAATGCACGACGGCGTGCACGTCCGGCCGATGCCGGTACACCACGAGGTGCATCATCGTTTCCGACGACGGCTTGCGGCCCGGCGCGCCTTCGAGCAGCGCGCCGTTGAGATCGGTGACGACCATCATGTCGGGCGTCATGAAGCCCTTCGACACGCTCGCCGGCGTCATCAACAACCGCGACGCGTCGAGCCGCACGCTGATGTTGCCGTCATTGGACGCCACGAACCCGCGGGTCCACAACCGCCGCCCGACTTCGACGATGTCCTGACGGAGCTGCGATTCGCGGTCGTTCATGGATGCGCAGCCGCGTATTGCTGACGGCACGTGTCCGTGCAGAAATGCACGATCGATCCGCTCTGGGGCGCGTTGATCACGGTCGACACCGGCACGTACGTGCCGCACTGCACGCAGCGCACGAGTTGTCCGCCCACGCGCTCCGGCGGGGGCTGGCGCCCCGCGAAGGGGCCGCCGCCGAACGGCCCGCGTGGCCGCGGGCCACCCGGAGCCGGACCGCGCGCGGGTGACGGCATGAACAGGCGCAGCACCATGCGCACGACGAACAGGATCAGCAGGAATCGACCGATCCAGCCGATCAGTGCCAGCACTTACAGGCCTCCGCTCACGTTCTTGTGACCGCCGCGGATGGCGTCAATGCCCTGCTGCGCCTTCTTCGCTTCCTCCGACCCGGGCGCGAGTTCGATGACCTTCTGCCAGGCGGCCTCGCCGCCCTTGGTGTCGCCCTTCACCATCGCCTTGGCGATGCCGATGTTGAGCCAGGTCTTGAGATGCTTCGGATCGGCGGCGATGGACTTGTCGAACTGCGCCAGCGCAAGGTCAACTTTGTCGGTGTACAGGTACGCCACGCCCAGATCCGTGCTGAGATTCGGGTCCTTGGGCGTGAGCTTGAACGCCGCTTCGTACCACGGAATCGCCAGGTCGAATCGCTCCGAGTCGAAGTACAGATTGCCGAGCTCCGTGCGTACCGCCGCATTCCGGGGATCGCCGTCCGCGATCTTCGTCAGTTCCGCCACCTTCTGTTCGTTGACCGGCGGCGGCGCGGGCGCCTGCGCCTGCTGCGGTGCGCCGGTCGGCGCGCCGGTGACCTGACCCGGGGCCGGCGCGGCGGTCGCGGTCGGGGCCGACACGAAGCGTCCGGCCTGCTGGCTGCCGAGCATCCACCCGACCAGAACACCAAAGAACACGCCGGAGAGGAGGAATACGAGGTTGTCGCGTTTCATAGCTTTCCTATTATCGCTGGATGCCGGTCACTTTGGGTCCAGCACATCCAGGTACTCCCGGACGACGGTGTGCAGACCGCGGAAGAGCGCGCGGCTCACGAGCGCATGCCCGATGGACACCTCATCGAGGTGCGGCAGGGTCCGGAACAGCACGAGATTGTCGAGGTCCAGATCATGGCCGGCGTTGACGCCGAGGCCGAGCGCATGCGCCAGCGTGGACGCGGCCGCGTACAACTCGAACGCCGCGCGCGCCGACGCGCCGCCCTTCAGAAACTCCACGGCGAACGGCTCCGTGTACAGCTCCACGCGATCGGCGCCAATCCGCTTCGCCCATCGGATCGGCGCCTCGAGCGGATCGACAAAGATGCTGACGCGGATGCCGTCCATCTGCAGCCGCTTGACGATCGCCGTCATCCGCTCGGGCGACGTCTCGGCCGACCAGCCGGCCTGGCTGGTGATCTCGCCGGGGGTGACCGGCACCATCGTGCACTGATCCGGCCGGGTCGCCAGCACCAGGTCGATGAGGTCCGGGCGCGGGTCGCCCTCGATGTTGAACTCCACGCGGCGCGCGCCGCCGCGCTTCAGATGCGCCGCGATCTCGCGCGTGTCGCGCGCGGTGATGTGCCGCTCGTCGGCGCGCGGATGCACCGTGATGCCCGGCGCCCCCGCCGCCACGCACACATCGACGGCCTCGAGCACGCTCGGCACGTTCCCGCCGCGCGAATTGCGCAGCGTGGCCACTTTGTTCACGTTGACCGATAACTGAATCATGCCAGCCGAGCTCTCACCGGAGCGGCAATCTCCTCGGCCCACCCTCGGATCGTCGCATCGTCGGATCCTTCAATCATGATCCGAAGCAACGGCTCGGTGCCAGAGTAGCGGATGAGGACGCGGCCCCGGCCCGCCATGGCGGCGTTGACCCGGGCGACGGCCGCCGCGATCTCGGGAATGCTCGACACGTCGCGGCGCTCGCGCACCGGCACGTTCAGCAACACCTGGGGATACATCGTCAGTTCGCCGGCCAGATCCGCGAGCTCGCGGCCCGACTCGGCCATCGCGCGAAGGACGAGGAGCGCGGTGGCCAGACCGTCGCCCGTGAACAGGTGCTCGGCGCAGATGACGTGGCCCGACTGCTCGCCGCCGATGGCATAGCCATGGCGCAGCATCTCGTCCATCACGTACTTGTCGCCGACCGCCGTGCGCACGAGGCGGATGCCGCGCGCCTTCAGCGCCAGCTCCAATCCGAGATTGCTCATGACGGTGGCCACGACGGTATCGCCCGGCAGTTCGCCGCGCGCCTTGAGGCGGGTGGCGCAGAGGAGCAGCACCGCATCGCCATTGACGACCTCGCCGCGGTGATCAACGAAGATCGCGCGATCGCCGTCGCCGTCGAAGGCCACGCCCAGACGGCACCCGTGCTCGAGCACCGCCGCCGCCAGCCGCTGCGGGTGCGTGGAGCCGCAATCGAGGTTGATGTTGCGGCCATTCGGCGCGTTGCCGAGCTCAATGACATCGAAACCGAGCGCGCGAAACAGCCTCGGCGCGGTGGCGGTGGTGGCGCCGTGGCCCATGTCAATCGCGACGCGCGCGCCGGCGAGCGGCCCGGCGTCAGCGAAGAGGCGCCGCGTGTGCGCGAGGTACTCGTCAACCAGACAGGAGGTCTCGATGCGCGGCTCCACGTCGGCCACCGTCCACGAGGCGTCGTTGACGATGTCTTCGACATCGCGCTCCTCCGCCTCGCCGAATTTCTCTCCCTGGCCAGAAAACACCTTGATGCCGTTGTCCTCGAAGGGATTGTGCGACGCCGAAATGACCACGCCGAGGTCGAACGGGCCCGTCCGCGTGACGTACGCCACGCCCGGCGTCGGCATGACGCCCAGGCTCGTCAGCCGTCCGCCTGCCGCCGTGATGCCGCGCGCAAGCGCCGCCTCGATCCAGCCGCCCGACTCGCGCGTGTCGCGGCCGACGACGATCGAAACAGGACGTGCGTCCTGGTGCGCGCGCGTGTGGGCGGCAGCGAGCGACCGCACGAGCGCCGCGCCCAGGCGTGTGATGGTGGAAGCGTCGAGTGGCGGCCGCCCGGCCACGCCGCGCACGCCGTCTGTGCCGAACTTCAACGTATTCGAACCTCCACCACCGCCGGAACGATCTTGGTCACCGCCACCGCGGCGGGCGTGTCCACATGCACCGGCAATTTGTACAGACCGGGCCCGAGGCCCGCGAGATCAACCAGCGCGGATGCATCGCTGTCCTGCATGGCGCCGAGCTCCTCACGCGAACCGCGCACCGTGATGGTCACGTGCGACGGCAGCACGACCGCCTGCACGCCGATACCGGTGTTCTTCATGATGACCGGGCGGTCGTCGATCGTACGCTCGATCGCCAGGTCACCGCTGACGGTGAACCACAGCGCCGTGCCCATCAGCAGCGCCAGGAATTTCCAGCCGAGATTGCGGAACGGATGCCACGCCATCAGTCGTGCCGGGCCTTTCTCATGAGCACCATCGTGCGCAGCCGCTGCCGCAGCGCCTCCGGCGACAGACGTCGCTCCAGACTGCCGTTGGTGGCCATCGAAATCTCACCGCGTTCCTCGGAGACCACCACGGCTACCGCGTCGCATTCTTCGGTCAGGCCGATCGCCGCGCGATGGCGCGTCCCCAGGTCCCGATCGAGCTTCGGGCTCACCGTCAACGGCAGAAAACACGCCGCAGCCGCCACGCGATCCTCCTGAATGATGACCGCGCCGTCATGCAGCCGCGTCTTCGGCTCGAAGATGGTGGTCAGCAGATCGTAGCTGACGGCCGCGTCGACCGGAATGCCGCTCTCGACGTAGTTGCGCAGGCCGATCTCCCGCTCGATGACGATGAGCGCGCCCTTCCGGTCCTTCGCCAGCAGATCGGCCGCCGTCACCACTTCTTCGATCGTATCGGCCGTTCGCTCGGACCGGCCCAGCGAGCGCAGGCCCGGCGCCCGGCCCAGGTTCGCGAGGGCGCGCCGGATGTCGGACTGAAACAGGACGATGATCGCAAAGCCCACGTACAGCAGCGCGTTGCGGATCAGCCAGTTCACGGTCTGGAGCGGAAACAGATTCGAAAACGAAAAGAGGATCAGGACCAGCACGGATCCGATCGCCATCTGGACCGCCCGCGTGCCCCGGATGAGCTTCAACGCTTCATAGATCAGGATGGACACGACCAGGATGTCGATCGCATCCCACCATGTGACCGGCGGACGATGAAACAGCGTGTGCAGCCGATCCATGACTGCCAGAGATTCTATCGTGCGGCGCCCCGAATCGAGTCGGCCACTCGCGCCACGTGGGTCATCGGCCCGACGTCATGCACCCGCACGATGTGGGCGCCGGCCAGAACGGATGCCGTGACGGCGGCTGCGGTGCCCCAGACCCGCTCGGCCGGCGGCAGGTCGCCCAGCGCGAGGCGGAGGAACGACTTCCGTGAAGGCCCCGAAAGAATGGGCAGGTCGAGAACACCGAGCTCATCGAGCCGGGCCAGTGCCGTGATGGAGTGCTCGGCGCGCTTCGCAAAGCCAAAACCGGGGTCCAGTATCAGCTGGCCGCGCCGCACGCCGGCACGTTCCGCCGCCGCCACCCGCGCCGCCAGATCATCGCGAATCTCGGCGATGACGTCGACGTACTGCGCGAACTCATAGATCTTCGCCGACCGCCCGCGATTGTGCATCAGCACCGCGGCGGCACCGGTCCGCGCGACGACGCCGGCGATCGCCGGATCGTTCGCGAACGCGCTGATGTCGTTGATGATGACCGCTCCAAGCGCGACGGCCTCAGCCGCCACCGAGGCCTTGTACGTGTCAATCGAGATGGGCACCTCGACCCGGCCCCTCAATCCCTCGAGCACAGGCCGCACGCGGCGGAGTTCCTCGGCTTCGCTCACCGCCGGCGCGCCTGGCCGCGTGGACTCGCCGCCGATGTCCAGAATGTCCGCGCCCTGCTCCACCATGCGCAGCGCATCCGCGACGGCCGTGTCCGGGTCGAACCGTTCACCGCCATCCGCGAACGAATCGGGCGTGACATTCACAATGGCCATCACGAGGGTGCGCTCACCGAGGGTCAGTTCGCGCCCTCCCGGCAGCGGAATCCTGAAGAGCGGTCGGGCGGGGAGCATAGACACAACATGTTAGGGCAAAGGGCAGAGGGCAAAGGGCAAAGGCGAGGGAAAAGGGGAAAGGGGAAAGGGAAGGGAAAAGGAAAGATCACCAACCTCTGCCCTACCGACCTGCGCGGGCCGCGGTGGCACAAACTGCGTACTTCCCCGGCCGATGGCCTCGCAGAAATTGCGACGACTCGGCACATTGCGAGCGAAGTTCATAGGGCAGACGGTTTGGCCCGGTGCTTGCTCTCTCTCGGGCCATGACCACGACACCTCGTCAGGACCTTCCTGCCCGTGCGCTCAGGTTTTCGATCGAACTCCTTCGATTGCAGCGACAGACCCGAAGCTCAGACGCTATCGCACACATCGGCATGCAGGTGTTTCGCGCGGGCTCGGCGATCGGTGCGTCCATCGAAGAAGGCCAGGTCGCCAATAGCCGCCGCGACATGGCGGCCAAATACGCGATCGCGCTGCGCGAAGCGCGAGAGACGGCCTACTGGCTAAAGCACCTCGCGGAATTCGCGGAGCTCGCGGCAGACTCGAAACGGCTCGAGAAGGAGGCGCTCGAGTTTGTCGCGATGCTGACAGTGTCGGTGAGGACGTTGCGGGAGCGTGAGTAGCTGGTCGTAGCATCCCCGCAAAAGAGAAAGGGCCGACAGTCGCGTCTTGGCGCCCATCAGCCCCGCACTTCCCTGTTCCCTTTGACCTCTTGCCCTTACCTCTGCCCTCTGCCCTTTGCCCTAACAGGGCTCTTGTCATTCCTGCGTCACTGTCTTCCCCATCGTCGGCACGATCGCCGGCCGCTCGGCGGGCTGCCGGTGGCTGTCTTCGGCCGGCGGCGGCGCGGGGACGTAGTCGTCGATCGGCAGGCCGGCCGCGAGCTTCTTGACCTGATCCGCGTCGAGCACTTCGCGAATCATCAACTCGTCCGCGATGCGCTGCAACGACGGCTTGTTCTCCACGAGGAGGGCCTTCGCGCGCTCGTAGGCCGCGGTGACGAAGCGCTTCACTTCCTGGTCGATCGCCTGCGCGGTGGCCTCGCTGTAGTCGTGGACCTTGCCCATTTCGCGGCCGAGGAAGATCTGCTCTTCCTTCTTGCCGAAGGTCATCGGTCCCATGTTGTCGCTCATGCCCCACTCGCACACCATCTTGCGCGCGAGATCGGTGACGCGCTCGATGTCGTTGCCGGCGCCGGTCGTCATCTTGCCGTTGGTGATTTCCTCGGCGATGCGGCCGCCCAGCAGGATCGTGAGCTGGTCGGTGAGGTAGTCGCGCGTGTAGTTGAGCTTGTCGACTTCCGGCAGCTGCAACGTGACGCCGAGCGCCATGCCGCGCGGAATGATCGTCACCTTGTGCACCGGATCCGCGTTGGGCAGGAGCGCCGCGACGAGCGCGTGTCCGGCCTCGTGAATGGCCGTGACCTTCTTCTCGTCCTCGGTGACGATCAGCGAACGCCGTTCGGCGCCCATCATCACCTTGTCTTTCGCAAACTCGAAGTCGAGCTGGCGCACGACCTTCTGGTTGTACCGCGCGGCGTTGAGCGCCGCTTCGTTGACCAGGTTCGCGAGATCCGCGCCGCAGAAGCCGGCCGTGCCGCGCGCCATCACCTTCAGATCCACATCGTCGGACAGCGGGATCTTCTTGGTGTGGACCTGCAGGATGCCCTCGCGGCCCTTCACGTCGGGACGATTGACCACGATGCGGCGATCGAAACGGCCCGGGCGCAGGAGCGCCGGGTCGAGCACGTCGGGACGATTGGTGGCGGCCACGAGGATCACGCCCTCGTTCGACTCGAAGCCGTCCATCTCGACGAGCAGCTGATTCAGGGTCTGCTCGCGCTCGTCATGCCCGCCGCCGAGACCGGCGCCGCGATGGCGCCCGACCGCGTCGATTTCGTCGATGAAGACGATGCAGGGCGCGTTCTTCTTGCCCTGCTCGAACAGATCGCGCACGCGCGACGCGCCGACGCCGACGAACATCTCGACGAAGTCGGACCCGCTGATCGAGAAGAACGGCACGTTCGCTTCGCCGGCGACCGCGCGCGCCAGCAACGTCTTGCCCGTGCCGGGCGAGCCCATCAGCAGCACGCCCTTCGGGATGCGCCCGCCGAGCTTCTGAAATTTCTGGGGTTCACGCAGGAACTCGATGATCTCCTGCAGTTCTTCCTTGGCTTCGTCCACGCCGGCGACGTCCTTGAACGTCACCTTCTTCTGCGTGCTCGACGAGAGCTTCGCGCGGCTCTTGCCGAACGAGAGCGCCTTGTTCCCGCCGCTCTGCATCTGCCGCATGATGAAGATCCAGAACCCGATCATCAGCAGAATGGGCGCGTACGACAGCAGGAACGTGGTCCACGTGCTGGGGTTGGCCGCATCCGCGTCGATCTTCACGCCCTTTTCGTTGAGCATGTTCGCCAGTCCGTCGAACTGGGACGGCGCGTAGGTCCGAAATCCGGCCTTCGTCGTGGGGTCGGTCTCGCCGCCCACGTACGTGCCGGTGATCTCGCTCCCGACGATCTTGACGCTGTCGATCTTCCGGGCCTCCACGCGGGCCAGGAATTCCGAGAACGTGATCTTTTCTTCGCTGCGCTGGAGGCTGGCCGAGAACTGCCAAATCACGGCACCGAGCACAACAAGCCCCATCCAGAACAGCAGGTTCCTAAGCGTTGAATTCATTGGCGTTCCGCTCTCAAGACTACCACTTCTGCCTCGGACGCCGTGACACGGAACTCATCCGCCATCGCGACGCCAACGACCCACACGACGTGTCCTTCGCGATCAACGATCAACGGCACTCGGTCACGCTCGGCGCGGGGTACTTTTCGATCAACCAGAAGGTCCTGCACCTTCTTACGCCCCGGAGCCCCGATTGGTTTGATCCGATCGCCGGGCCGGCGGCTCCGGACCGTCAGCGGTCCGCGCACCAGCTCGGCCGGAACCGCAATTCGAAGAGCCTCTCTTGCTTCGACACCTGCCGAGCGCGTTTGGTGCCCCAGTTGGGCCGAAATGCGCCAACCAGTCGCCAGAATCGTCAGCGCGCCGGGCACGTCGAGCGTCATCGCGAACGACGCGTGCCCCGCTGTCTGGCCCTCGTCAGCCGCGGCGGCGCTCACTCGGAGTACCTGCTGGTCCGCCTCAACCCGAACCCCTGGCAGGTCCGCGTGCCGCGCGCGATCGCTCGTGGCCAACCGCCAGACGGCCTCGATGTGCCGCGACGTGAGCCGTGGCGCCTCCAGCGGAGCCGCCAGCTCGATCGCTCCGCGAATCACGCGGCGCGCCACAGCCGGCGCCAGCGTCTTCAACGGGCCTCGTTGTAGTTGGACACCGTCCGCATCTTTTAAGACGACGGAACGCGCCGCAATGACGGCCTCAGCGGCCAGAAAATCTTCGTCATCGGCGGAGAGCGCGGCGGTGCGCGCCAACGCCTCAAGTCCGCCCGGCGCCACGCGGTCGATCACCGGCAACAGGTCGCGGCGCAACCGGTTGCGCGGAATGCGCACGTCGGCGTTCGACGCGTCTTCGCGAAACGTCTCG
>JAKALV010000112.1 GCA_021824055.1 Acidobacteriota bacterium | reverse complement strand
TCATGCACGAGCAGGACGGGATGGAAATCAGGACGGACGAAGCGATTTACCGCGAATCGATCGCGTCGCTGGATATTCCGGGCGCGATGACGTTCAGCGACGGCCGCCTGTCGGGCAACGCCACGGGCGCGCTCTACGATCGTAACGCGCAACTGCTGACGCTGAAGGACCAGGCGTTCGTGAACATGGCGCCGGACGGGGCCGGGGAGGGCCGGTTCAGCGCGCACGCGAACGCCATGCAGCTGAATCGCGAGACGCATTTCGTGTCGCTCGACGGCGCCGCCTCCGTCACCCGCGATCGCGAAGTGCTCAGCGCCGACAGCGCCCAGCTGCACCTCAGCGAGGACAATCACGGCGTGCAGATGATGGAACTGCGCCAGCACGCCAGCATTGTCCCGGTGGCCGGCGCCGGAAAGACGCCCGAGATGCACGGCGACGACATCAACGTTGAGTTTCTGCCCGATGGACGCACGATGAAGCACGCGCAGCTCCTGCGCGCGGCCTCGATGTTCCTCGCCGCCGACACGGGCCGAAAGCAGATTACGGGCGACCTGCTGGACGTGCAGCTCGCGCCGGACGGCCAGACCGTGACGAAGCTCTTCGGCAACGGCGGCCCGGTCGTGGTCACGTTGCCCGCGTCCGCGGATTTGCCCAAGCGCGTGATCACGGCGCGCCAGCTCGACGCCACGGGTGACGAGAAACACGGCCTCACGGCCGCGGTGTTTACCTCGAGAGCGGTGTTCCTCGAAACCCATCCGGCGAAGCGTGGCCAGGCGGCGGTTGAGCGCCGGGTGACCGCGAACCAGCTGACGCTGGCCTTGAACGGCGGCGATTTCAGCGACATCAAGGACGCGCACTTCGATGACGCCGTGACGCTGCGGAACGGCGATACCACGGGCGCCGCCGACGATGCGGTCTATCAGGCGAAGGCCGGCAAGCTGGCGCTGCGGCCGGCGGGGGCCGCGGGAAAGAAGTCGTGGGTCGCGACCGATCGCATTCGCGTGGACGCCAGGAATATTGACATCGACCTCGACAAGACCGTGATCGGCGCATCCGGGGGCTTGACCACGCAGACGTCTCCGGACCCGAAAGCCAAGACGAGCCGCGGTCTGTTCGACGACTCGAAACCCGTGCTCGGCACGGCCAACGAGCTGCAGTACGACGAGGACAAGAGCGAGGCGGTGTACCTCGGCGCCGCCCGGCTGAGCCAGGGTGACACGAGCTCGATCAAGGCCGGGAACATCCGCCTGAACGACAAGACCGGAGACATCAGCGCCGACGGCGCGGTTGAGACGCGATTCCCGGTGGACAATCTGACGGACGCCAAGGCGGCGGCTCCCAAAGCCAATGCGGCCAAGTTCGAGTACGTCGACGCGACGCATCGCGCGCTCTACACGGGTACCGCGAAGGCCCGGGCCCAGTTCAACTCGCCGGACGGGATCATTCGGGGCGTCACGATCGAAATGTGGCTCTCCGACGATGGCCGGGAGCTCAAGCGCATGGTCGTGGTGTCGCCGCCCGGTTCCAGCGGCGTCGAGGCGCGCGTGTCCGCCGACCGGACGGCGCGCGGCGACCGGATGGATCGCGACGTGTCGGCCGATACCTACGTGCTGACCGGCAGTCCAGCGAGGATCATTCAGCGCACGCTGGAGGACGGCGTCGAAACGTGCAACGCGACCGTGGGTCCGTCCATTACCTTCACGATGCCCGGCAAGGGCAAAGGGGAGGAGACGTTTGAGGTCAAGCCCGGGCGTGAGGGCACCACGTCGCTCAACCTGAAGACCTGTGCGGACTGGATAATCAAGTGATGCCGATTCTACGGACCGAAGGCCTGACGAAATCCTACGGCGGCCGCACGGTGGTGCGGGGCGTAACGCTGGACGTGCGGGCCGGCGAGGTGGTGGGGCTCCTCGGCGCCAACGGCGCCGGCAAGACCACGACGTTCGGCATGGTGGTGGGCCTCGTGGGCGCCGACGCGGGCCGGGTCCTCCTCGATGACCGCGACGTGACGTCCGACCCGATGTACGTCCGGGCGCGCGCGGGCATTGGGTACCTCCCGCAGGAAGCGTCGATCTTCCGGGGCCTGACGGTCGAGCAGAACATTCTGGCCATCCTCGAGACGTTGAAGCTCTCGCGGGCCGAGCGGCAGCGGCGGCTCAAGGACCTGCTGGCCGAGCTGGGCCTGACGCCGCTCGCCAGGTCGAAGGCCTACAACCTCTCGGGCGGGGAGCGCCGGCGGGCCGAGATCACCCGGGCGCTGGTGATGGAGCCCAAGTTCATGCTCCTCGACGAGCCGTTTGCCGGCATCGACCCGATCGCGGTCAGCGATATTCAGAAGATCATCCAGCATCTCAAGGACCGGGGCATCGGCGTGCTCGTGACCGACCACAACGTCCGCGAGACCCTCAAGATCACCGATCGCGCCTACATCGTCCACGACGGCGTGATCTTCCGCGCGGGCACGCCCGCCGAGCTGGCGGCCGATGAAGAGGTGAAACGAATTTATCTCGGTGCCGATTTCCGGCTGGACTAAGATGGCACTCAGGTTGCATTCCAATTAATGGCAATACAACAAAAACTCCACGCCCGCCTCGTCCAGAAACTGATCCTGACGCCGTCGTTGCAGCAGGCGATCAAGCTGCTGCCGATGACCACCCTGGAGTTGGCCGAGCTCTTGAATCAAGAGATGGTGGAGAACCCCCTGCTGGAAGAAGTGCAGCCCGATGAGCAGGTCGTGGAAACCCCGTCCACCGACGCCGAGCCGGAGCCCGCCAAGGTCGAGGAAAAGGGCGATACCTGGGACGACGCGGACTACGAGTACTTCTTCGGGGAGTATCTGGATGAGGGCTACCGGGGTTCCAAGCCGGCCGTCGAAGTCCGCGAGCTGCCCCCGATTGAAAACACCCTGTCCTCCCGCGGATCGCTCGCCGACCACCTGATGTGGCAGCTGAACCTGCAGAGCGCGGACGACCTGGTGCGCGAGATCGGCGCGGCGATCGTCGGCAACATCGATGACGACGGGTATCTGGTGGCCTCGCTCGAGGAGATTGCGGCGCTGGGCGACTGGCAGATGGCCGATGTGGAGCACGCGCTGGCGCACGTTCAGGCGTTTGATCCCATCGGGGTCGGCGCGCGCGACCTGCAGGAGTGCCTGCTGCTCCAGTTGAAGCATCTCGGACTGGCGGGGACGACCACCGAACTGCTGGTGCGGGAGCATCTGCGGATCCTGCAGAACCATCGCATTCCGGAGCTCGCGAAGCTCGTCGGCATCGAGCCCGAAGAGATCAAGCAGCATCTCGAGATCATCCGGCATCTGGATCCGAAGCCGGGCGCGCGCTACACGCCGCCCGATTCGCAGTACGTCATTCCGGACGTCTACATCGTCAAGACCGACGAGGGCTACAAGGCGGCGCTCAACGAAGACGGGCTGCCGCAGCTGCGGATCAGCCCGGTGTACCGCCGGCTGCTCGACAAGACGGGCGAGGCGTCGGACGAAACGCGGGCGTACGTGAAGGACAAGTTCCGATCGGCGCTCTGGCTGCTGAAGTCCGTCGATCAGCGCCAGCGGACCATCATCAAGGTGGCGACGAGCATCATCACGTTCCAGAAGGATTTCCTGGACCGCGGCATCGAGCACCTGCGGCCGCTGGTCCTGAGGGACGTGGCGAACGACATCGGCATGCACGAATCCACCGTGTCGCGCGTGGTCAACAACAAGTACATGCACACGCCGCAGGGCGTGTACGAGATGAAGTACTTCTTCCACAGCGGGATCAGCAGTTCGTTCGGCGAGAACGTGTCGTCGGTCACGATCAAGCAGCGCATCAAGAAGATCATCGAAGCCGAGGACGTGCGGCGCCCGCTGAGCGATTCGAAGATCATGAACATCCTGCAGCGGGAAGGCCTCGACCTCGCGCGGCGCACGATCGCAAAGTACCGGGAAGAATTGAAGATCCCGACGTCCAACCAACGCAAGGTCCTGTACTAGATGAGCGGCGCCACCGTCGGCTCGCTGCTCGGCGCGCGTGGCGCGGGATCGGGCCTCGAGGCCGACCTGCTGGCGGGCTCGGCGGGTCTCGACCGGCGGATCACGCTGCCGTACATCCAGAAGACCGGCCTCGCGCTGGCGGGCTTCGACGAATACTTGCGCGCCGGCCGCGTGCTGGTGTTCGGCGAAAGCGAGATCCGGTTTCTCGAGCGGATGAACCTGGACACGCGCACGGGCTCGCTCCGGCGCCTGTTCGCCCGCGACATTCCGTGCGTGCTCGTGACGAGCGGATTCGACGCGCCCGCCGAAATGATCGCCGAGGCCGAGCGCGCCGGCGTGCCGCTGCTGCGCACCGCGCTCGCCACGCCGGTCGCCATCGCGCGCCTGACGGCGCATCTGGAAGATCAGCTCGCGCCCCGGGAAATCCGGCACGGCGTCCTGATGGACATCCTCGGACTCGGCGTCTTCATCGCGGGGGAGAGCGGCATCGGCAAGAGTGAATGCGCGCTGGACCTGGTGGTGCGCGGGCACCGCCTGGTGGCCGACGATACCGTCGAAGTGCGCTGCCGCGCGCAGTCGGTGCTGATCGGGACGTGCCCGGAGTTGACGCGCAATCACATCGAGATCCGCGGGCTCGGCCTGATCAACGTGGGCGACCTCTTCGGCATTTCCGCCACGCGGTCGTCCAAGCGCGTGGAGTTGGTGGTCCAGCTCGAGCGATGGGAAGCGGGCCGGGAGTACGACCGGTTGGGACTGGATACCGAAACGCAGGACCTGCTGGGGGTGAAGGTTCCGCTGATCCGCATGCCCGTGGCGCCGGGACGCAACCTCGCGATGCTCGTCGAGGTGGCCGCGCGCAACCAGTTGGTGCGGTCGCGCGGCCGTCATGCCGCCAAGCTGCTGGCCGAGCGGCTCGAACGCCGCCTCGAGTCGTTGGCCGAGCGCGACGCCGAAGGAGAAGACGAGCTGTGACCGCCCGCCGGCGCGCGAAACCCCCTTTGGCGCGGGCGCCGCATTTCGTGGTGGTGACCGGCTTCTCGGGCGCGGGCAAGTCGCAGGCGATCCGGGCGCTCGAGGACCTGGGATTCTTCTGCGTCGACAACCTGCCCGTGCCGCTGATCCCGACCTTCGCGGACCTGGCCCAGACGCGCGGCGACATCACGCGCGCGGCCGTGGTCATCGACGTGCGGGAAGGCGAGTCGCTGTCCGCGTTTCCGAAAATCTACCGGCGGTTGAAACGGCGCAAGAGCCTCGAGCCAAAGCTGCTGTTCCTCGAAGCCGATGAGGCCATGCTGGTGCGCCGCTTCAGCGAAACGCGGCGGCCCCATCCGTTGGCCCCGACGCGCTCCGCCAAGGAAGGGCTGCGCGAGGAACGCCGCGTCCTCTCGGGCATCCGCCGGCTGGCCGACAAGGTCATCGACACGTCGCATCTGAACGTGCACGACCTGCGGCGGGCGGTGGTGGCCTTCGCGCTGGGCAGCGACGCTCCCGTGCCGCTCACGGTCAACGTCATGAGCTTCGGATTTCGCGGCGGCGTGCCGATGGACGCCGACCTGCTGTTCGACGTGCGGTTCCTGACCAATCCGCATTTCGTGCCGGAACTCCGCCCGCTGACGGGACAGGACCGGCGCGTGTCGCGCTACGTGCTCGTCCAGAAACCCGCGCGGCAATTTCTGAAGCTCACAACGGCGCTCCTGAAGTTCCTGCTGCCGCAGTATCTCGCGGAGGGCAAGGCGTACCTCACCGTGGCGATCGGCTGCACGGGCGGGCAGCACCGATCGGTCGCGATCGCCGAGGCGCTCGCGGAGCGGCTGAAGGACGTGCCGGGCGCGCAGGTGCGCCTGCGCCATCGCGAAATCGGCGGCGTCGCCCGCTGAGAGGACTGCCATGCCCACTACACCCGCTCCCACCGTCGGCGTTGTCGTCATCAGCCATGGGCAGTTCGCCACGGAGTTGCTCAACGCGGCCGAGATGATCGTCGGTGATCTGCCGGGTTTTACGGCGGTCTCGATCGGGTGGCATGACGACGTGACGGTGGCCCATGCGGAGATCGAACGCGCGATCGGCAAGGTGGACCAGGGCCGGGGCGTGCTGCTCCTCACGGACATGTTCGGGGGCACGCCGTCCAACCTGGGCCTCTCCTTTCTCGAGGCCGGCCGCGTCGAAGTGCTGACCGGCGCGAACCTGCCCATGCTGATCAAGCTGGCGAAGGCGCCCGCGACGGGCGACCTGGTGGCGCTCGCGCGGGAGATCTGCGAGCACGGGCGCGTGGCGATTCGCGTGGCGTCCGACCTGCTGCGAGGCGATGCCGACCTCGCGCCGCGCTAGGGCCGGACCGCGGGCATGGTCGAGCGCCACGCGCCCGTCGTCAATCCCCTCGGCCTGCATGCGCGGGCGGCCGCGCGATTCGTGCACGTGGCCGGCCGGTTCGCCTCGCAGATTCAGGTCGGCCGCGGCACCCGCATGGTGGACGGCAAGAGCATTCTCGGCCTGCTGCTGCTGGCGGCCGCGCGGGGCACGACGCTGATCATCAGAGCCGACGGGCCCGATGAGGTGGCGGCCGTCGAGGCCCTCGCGTCGCTGACCGCGCGCGGATTCGAGGACCCGGCATGACGAAGTACAACGGCCGCGGCGTGGCGGCGGGCGTGGCCGTCGGGCGCGCCGTGGTCGCGGCGCGCGACGCGCACGATGTGCGGTACCGGCTGGCCGCCAGCGGCGTCGAGCGCGAGCGCCAGCGGCTGCGCTCCGCCCGCGATCGCACGCGCCAGCAGCTCGAGGAGATCTCGTCGCGCGTGTCGCGCACGGTCGGCGCCGCGCAGGCGTCGATCTTCGCCGCGCAGCTGCTGATGCTCGACGATCCGCTGCTGGTCTCGCGCGCCGACGTGTTGATCCGCACCGAGCGCATCAACGCGGACTGGGCGCTGCAGCGGGCGATTCAGGAACTGCACGACGTGTTCGCCCGCGAAGGCGACGCCTGGCTGTCGGAACGCGTCGGCGACCTCGCGGACGTCAGCGGCCGCCTCCAGCGCAATCTCCGGCCCGACCGCGACCCGCTGGTGGATCTGATCGACGAGCTGGATCCGCCGGTGATCGTCGTGGCGCGCGAGTTGCCCGCCTCGGTGGCGGCGCAGCTCGACTGGACGCGCGTGCGCGGCCTTATCTGCGAAGTGGGCAGCCCGACCCACCACACCGTGATTCTGGCGCGCTCGCTGGGCGTGCCGGTGGTGATCGGCCTGAGCGGCGCGTCGCAGGCGATCACGCCGGGCCAGCTGCTCGCGATCGACGGCACGTCGGGCGAAGTGGTCGTCGAGCCCACGGACGAAACGCAGGAACGCTGGATGCAGCGGGCGGAGTTGGCGCGCGCCGCGCTGGCGGCGTTCGACGATCTGAGCGGCAAGGTGGCCGTCACCGCCGACGGCGAGCGCGTGATTCTTGAAGCCAATCTGGAAATCGCCGACGAGATCGCGCGCGTCATCGACGCCGGCGCCGAAGGGATCGGCCTCTATCGCTCCGAGTTCCTGCTCGACGCGGGACACCCCGACGGCGCGGCCGAAGAGGTGCAGACGGCCGTCTATCGCGGCCTGCTGTCCGCCATGGCGCCGCGCCCGGTGACGATCCGCACATTCGACGCCGGCGAGGAGCGGGGCACGGGCGCATGGCGCACCGGCGGACATCGCGACCGCTTCGGCCTGCGCGGGATCCGCGCGGGCCTGCAGCATGACGACCGTTTCCGCGCGCAGATCCGCGCGCTCATCCGCGCGTCCGCGAGCGGCACGCTGCGGATTCTGTTGCCGTTCGTCACCTCGTCGGACGAAATGCGGGTGGCGCGCCACATGATCGTGGAGATCGCGCGCGAAGCGGGGCTGTCGGACCAACTGGCGGGCATCCCCATCGGCGCGATGATCGAAGTGCCGGCCGCGGCGCTGACGACCGACGCGCTCGCGCGCAACGCGGACTTCCTGAGCGTCGGCACGAACGACCTCATCCAGTACACTTTGGCGGTGGATCGCACGGACGAACGCCTGGCGGGACATTACGAGCCGATGGCGCCGGCGGTCCTGCGGTTGCTGCGGCTGGTGGCCGTCGGGGCGCGGGCGGAGAAGCGGCCGCTGTCGGTGTGCGGCGAAATGGCGGCGGATCCGCTGCTGGTGGCGCTCCTGGTGGGGCTGGGGTTTCGTCAGTTCAGCATGACGCCGTCGTCGATTCCGGTGATCAAGCGCGCGCTCTTGACCATCGACAGCCGCGCGGCGCGGTTGCTGGCGCGCCGGGCCGTGCGGGCGTCGTCCGCGCAGATGGTGCATGAGTTGTTGATCCCCGTCGCGGATGCCATGCATGCGCACGCCACGGGCCTGAAAGGGAACTGAGATGAGTGATGTGACGCGAGTGGAGAAGCCCTGGGGCTACGAGATCCATTGGGCGAAGACGGATCGCTACGTGGGCAAGGTGATCCACATCAACAAGGGCCACGCCCTGAGCCTCCAGTACCACAACCAGAAGGATGAAGTGATCCACGTCTGGTCGGGCAAGATCCTGTTCGAGATGGATGTGAACGGGAAACTGGAAGGCCGCGAGATGCTGCCGGGCGAGTCCGTGCACGTCACGCCGCCGACCATCCACCGGATGACGGCGATCGAGGAGTCGGACATCCTCGAAGCGTCCACGCCGGAGCTCGACGACGTGGTCCGCCTCGAAGACAGGTACGGGCGCAAGACGTAGGGCCGCGCTTCAGCCTGGCCAGGAAAGGCCGAGCGGACCGGGGACCCGGGACCCACAGGACCCGAGGACGACGCGTGACCTTGGACTGTGGACCTTGAACTGTGGACGACACGACACCGAACTGAATACTGCTAGAACGGAATATCGTCGTCGTTCGGCGTGTCGACCGGCGAGAAGTCGCCGCCGTTGTCGTGCGTGTCGGCGGCCGGCGCGCCCGCGAAGCGCTCACGCGACTGCGGCCGCGCGCCGCCAGCGCCCGCACCGCCGCCACCACCGAGCAGCACCACGCGGTCGGCGCGCACTTCGGTGTTGTAGCGGTCCTTGCCTTCCTTGTCGGTCCACTTGCGCGTCTGCAGGCGGCCTTCCACGTAGATCTGTTTGCCCTTCACGAGATACGTGTGGATCGCCTCGGCGGTCTTGCCCCAGATGACGATGTCGTGCCACTGGGTGTCTTCCTTCTTGTTGCCTTCGCGGTCGTTGTAACGCTCGGTCGTGGCGATCCGGCACGAGGCGACCGGCGTTCCGCCCGACGTGTACCGAAGTTCCGCATCCTTGCCCAGATTGCCGATCAGTATGGCCTTGTTCACGCTGCCCATCGTCGTGTCTCTCCTCGCTGGTCTATGCCCGGCGTATTGGTGGTGGTGTGGGTGTGTTGTGGTTGTGGTTACTTGATGCTGTCGAGCGCCGCTTTCGCCAGCGGCGCGAGCGTGTTATCGGGGAAGTTCTTGATCACGTACTGGAAATCTTCGCGCGCCTGGTCCTTCATGCCGAGCTCCCGATACGACAGGCCGCGCTTGTAGTATGCGTCGGCCACCCACGGCGCGGTTTTGTAATTGTCGATCATCTCGCGGTAGGCCTGGGCCGCCTCGCGGTAGCGGCCGAGCGCGTAGTACGACTCGCCGATGTTGAACTGCGCCATGTAGGCGTCGGGCGAATTGGGGAACGTCCTGAGATACGCCTGAAATCCCTGGACCGCCAGGTCGTAACGCGTGGCCGCGTAGTCGCTGTAGGCGTTGTCGTACAGGACTTTCGGCGACTGCAGGGCGGCGGCGTTGACCGGCGCCGCGGCCCCCGCA
>JAKALV010000111.1 GCA_021824055.1 Acidobacteriota bacterium | reverse complement strand
ACTCCGAACCACCGCGGACCTTGGACCCTGGACTTTGGACCTGGGACGACGAGTGTCACCTATAATCAGGGTGTCAATGTTTGAACGGTACACAGAACGTGCGCGCCGGGTGCTCTTCTTCGCCAGATACGAAGCGACCCAGCTGGGAAGCACGTCCATTGAAACCGAACACCTCCTGCTGGGACTGATTCGCGAAGGGAAGGGGCTGACCAGCCGCATCTTTGCGCGGTCGTCCCTTTCGCTCGAGAGCATTCGCAAGGAAATCGAAGGCCGGACGGTGTTCAAGGAAAAGGTGTCGACCTCGGTCGACATTCCCTTCAGCCTCGAGACCAAGCACGTCCTGCAGTTCGCGGCCGAGGAAGCCGACCGGCTGCTGCACACCTATATCGGCACCGAGCATCTCCTGCTGGGCATCCTGCGGGAAGAGCGGTCGGTGGCGGCGAGCATTCTGTACGAGAAGGGCATGCGCCTGGCCAGCGTGCGCGAAGACATCGTGCAGCTGCTCAACGAAAAGACGGCGCCGCAGCGGCCCAAGGAAACGCCGCTCCTGTCGGAGTTCAGCCGCGACCTGACGGACGCGGCGATGAAGAACCTGCTCGACCCGCTGGTCGGCCGCGAACTCGAAGTGGAGCGCGTACAGCAGGTGCTGTGCCGCCGCACCAAGAACAACGCCGTGCTCATCGGCGAGCCCGGCGTCGGCAAGACGGCCATCGTCGAAGGTCTCGCGCAGAAGATCGTCTACGGCGAGGTGCCGCACTTCCTGGCGGACAAGCGCGTTTTGGCGCTCGACCTGTCGCTGATCGTCGCCGGCACGAAGTATCGCGGCCAGTTCGAAGAGCGCCTCAAGGCGATCATGAAGGAGCTGGTCGAGAATCCGAACATCATCGTGTTCATCGACGAGTTGCACACGCTGGTGGGCGCGGGCTCCGCCGAAGGCTCGCTCGACGCCGCGAATATCCTGAAGCCGGCGCTCTCACGCGGCGAGATCCGCTGCATCGGGGCGACGACGCCGGCCGAATATCGCAAGTACATCGAGAAGGACCGGTCGCTGGAGCGCCGATTCCAGGCCGTCAGGGTGGAGCCGCCGACCGAGACGGAAGCCGTGGAGGTGCTGCTCGGCGTGAAGGAACGCTACGAGGCGTTCCATCACGTGGAGTACACGCGCGAGGCGATTGAAGCCGCGGTATATCAGTCGAGCCGCTATATCACCGACCGGTTCCTGCCCGACAAGGCGATCGACCTGCTGGATGAAGCGGGGTCGCGCGCCAAGCTGCGCGAAGCGCATTCCAACGGAGATCTGGGCGAAGTGAGCCGCAGCATTCGCGTGGCCGTCGAGCAGCTCGAAGCGCCCGCCGAGGCGCCCGTCGTGCGCGAGCGCGTCGATCTCAAGCCGATCACCCGCCGCGTGATGGTGGGCAAACCCGAGATCGACGAGGTCGTCGCCAAGTGGACCGGCGTGCCCATGGCGGCGGTCAACGAGGATGAAAGCGCCAAGCTCGTCCGGATGGAAGAGGAACTGCACCGGCGCGTGATCAGCCAGGAGAAGGCCATCTCGGCGCTCTCGCGCGCGATCCGCCGGTCGCGGGCGGGCCTGAAGAATCCGAACCGCCCTGTGGGCAGCTTTGTGTTTCTCGGCCCGACCGGCGTGGGCAAGACCGAGCTCGCGCGCGCGCTGGCCAATTTCCTGTTCGGCAGCGATCACGCGCTGGTCCGCTTCGACATGTCCGAGTACATGGAGAAGCACGCGGTGTCGAAGCTGATCGGCTCGCCGCCCGGCTACGTCGGTCACGAAGAGGGCGGCCAGCTCACGGAAAAGGTCAAGCGCAATCCCTACTCCGTAATCCTGCTCGACGAAATCGAGAAGGCGCACCCGGATCTGTTCAACATCCTGCTGCAGGTGTTCGAGGACGGCCATCTGACCGACGGCCTCGGCAACCGGGTGAATTTCAAGAACACGATCCTGATCATGACGTCGAACATCGGCGCGCGCTTCATTCAGAAGCGGGCCTCGATGGGCTTCCAGACGGCCGACAGCCACGATGTGCAGAAGTCGGTGACCGACATGGTGCTCGGGGAAGTGAAGAAGACCTTCAATCCCGAGTTCATCAACCGCATCGACGAGCTGATCGTGTTCGAGCCCTTGTCGGACGACGATCTCCGAAAGATTACGCGGCTGCTCGTGGGCCGTCTGAACGACCATCTGGTGGACCGGCAGCTGACGATCGAAGTCGCGGCCGACGTGGTCGACTGGATCATCAACGTGACCTGCAACGACCGCTCGTACGGCGCGCGTCCGCTGCGCCGCGCGATCCAGCGCTATATCGAGGATCCGCTCTCCGAAGCCCTCATCCGCGGCGATCTGCGGACCGGGCGGATCGAAATCTACCTTGACCACGGCGCGCTCGCATGGCGGCCCGTGGGTGAGGCTTCCGGCCACCGGTTGGCCGCCACCGTCTAAGCGAGAGTTGATGACACGCACGACCGTTGCCCTGCTCGTTGCCTTGGCCTGTGCCGCGCCCGCCGCCGCGCAGATCGTGAGGCAGCCTGGAACCCCGGCCCCGCCGCAGCAGACGCCGGTCGCCCAGGTCCCGCCCCCGCCGGCCGGGTCGGCGCCCGTGCTGAAGTCGGTTGAGCTGAAGTTCCACCCGGACAATTCGCCGATGGTGGACCCGTTCACCTACCTCTACTACATCAAGTCGCGTCCGGGCGACGTGGCCAAGGGCGAGCCCTACACGCTCTACGACGAAACCGAGCTGCTGGCCGACTTCCGCCGCCTCTGGGCCACCAACTTCCTGGACAACCTCTGGATCGAAGTGCTCGACGAGCCGTACGCGAACGGCGTCATGGGCAAGCATGTGATCTTCCACCTCGAAGAGCGCCAGCGGGTGAAGATCGTCGACTACGAACCGCACAAGATCGTGGACAGCGCGAAGATCGAGGAAGAGCTTAGGAAGAAAGCGCTCAACGTGCGCCTGGACGCCTTCGTCG
Organism: Acidobacteriota bacterium; assembly: GCA_021824055.1. Taxonomy (GTDB): domain Bacteria; phylum Acidobacteriota; class Vicinamibacteria; order Vicinamibacterales; family SCN-69-37; genus SCUN01. The sequence goes on along the minus strand of JAKALV010000111.1, from coordinate 6,888 downwards.
ATCAGCAGACCATCAAGAAGGTCTCCGGCGTGATTCGCGACATGTACGCGGAAAAGGGCTACCAGTTCGCCGAGGTGAAGCCGACGATCACGGAGATGCCGGGCGGTCCCAAGCTCGTGCATCTGACGTTCAACATCACGCCGGGCCCGAAGGTCCGTATTCAGAAGGTGGATTTCGTCGGCAACAAGGCGTTTACCGACGGCCGGCTCGAAAGGCAGATGAAGGGCAACCGGGCGCATTCCTGGCTGTCGTTCATTACCAGCGCCGGCACCTATCAGGAGGCCAAGTTCGACGAGGACGCGGAACGCGTGACCGCCTTCTATCGCGACCACGGCTACATCTTCGCGCGTGTCGGCCAGCCGCAGCTCGAGGTGTTGTCCGATTCGGCCGACAAGAAGACGCGGAACGTGCTGCTGCGGATTCCCGTGGACGAGGGCTCGCCCTACACGGTGGGCAAGTTCGACTTTGCCGGCAACACGATCGTGGCCTCGGACAAGCTGCGGCCGCTGTTCAAGATCAAAGAGGGCGAGGTCTACAGCGAGAAGAAGGTCCGCAAGGGCTTCGAGAAGGCCAAGGAGCTGTACGGCTCGGCCGGCTACATGGAGTTCGTGGCGCTGCCCGACCTCAACGCCCGCTGTTTCGATGAGACCACCATGAAGCCGGACCCGAATTGCCCGCCGGGCGCCAAGGCGGACGTGGTCGACGTGACGCTGCGCGTCCAGGAGGGCGCCCAGTATTTCGTGAACCGCCTGACGTTCACGGGCAACACCACGACGCGCGATGAAGTGGTGCGGCGCGAGTTGCGCCTGCTCGAGAACGGCGTCTTCAACGCCGAAGCGCTCAAGTACTCCGTTCGGCGCCTCAATCAGCTGGGCTACTTCAAGCCGCTCGAGGGCAACGAAGCCATCGACGTGCAGAAGACCCCGGGGACCGACAATAAGGTGGACGTCAAGCTCAAGTTCGAAGAGCAGAACCGCAACCAGTTGTCATTTGGCGCCGGCATCTCGCAGATCGACGGCTTCTTCGGCCAGCTCGGGTTCCAGACGGCCAACTTCATGGGCCGCGGCGAGACCGTGTCGGTAAACCTGCAGAAAGGCTACCGCGCGCGCAACTACGAGCTGGCCCTGTCCGAGCCGTTTCTGTTCAGCCGCCCGATCACCGTCGGCGTGAACGTGTTTTCGCGGCAGCTCAACTACATCAACCAGTTCACGCAGCAGACGACGGGCGCGACGGCCACGGTCGGCCTGCCCGCCGGCGCATGGAACCGCCTGTTCCTGTCGTACAGCTACCAGCGCGTGCAGGTGCTGGACGTCAACTCGGCGTACCTGGACCCGACCGTCCTGAACAACAATCCGTATCTCGCCGACTCGCTGCTCGTCGGGCAGGGCGGCAAGCGCACGGTCAGCAAGATCTCGCCGAGTTTCGTCTCGAGCACGATCAACGAACCGATCTTTCCCTCGAGCGGCCACAAGTACACGCTCGGGCTCGACGTCGCCGGTCCCGGCGGCAACACGAAGTACGTGACATCGAGCGCCGAAATCATTCAGTACGTGAAGTTCACGCCGCGCGTCTCACTCGGCCTCCGCGCGCAGAGCCAGTACATCCGGCCGTACGGCAGCACCACGCAGTTGCCCATCTTCGAGAAGATCTTCATCGGCGGCGAATACAGCATCCGCGGTTTCGACCTGCGCTCGGTCGGCCCGCGCGACGCGGCCACGGGGCTGGTCACCGGCGGCAACAAGAATCTGCTCTTCAACGCGGAGTTCGTCGTGACCGTGGCGGGACCGGTCCGCCTGCTGGCGTTCTTCGACGCCGGCCAGGTGCGCGACGTCGGCCAGCGGTTTGTGTGGAAGGAACCGGTCTACCAGACGGTCACCGAGGGCGGCATCATCCCGTTGCTCTATGACCCGTCCGTGCCGCAGGTCCTGCATGATCCGCTGGCGCCCAAACCGGTGACCCGATCCGACCTGCTGGGCTATCGCGACGCGTTCAAGACCTCCACGGGTCTGGAATTGCGCTTCTTCATGCCGGTGGTCAACGTGCCGTTCCGCCTGATCGCCGCGTTCAACCCGTCGCGCGGCGGCGTGTTCGACAACAACCTCGCGTTGTCCAAGCGGTTTACCTTCAGGTTCGCGGTGGGGACGACGTTTTAGCCAGAAGTACGTTGTCCAACGTGCAAGGTCCAACGTCCAAGGTCCGCCTTCGTCCCGAGTCCTGCTGGTCCTAAGTCCTATGACCGCTGACGTCAGCGGACTCAGGACCCAGGACGTGGTGGACCTTGGACGAAGGCGGACGTTGGACCTTGGACTTTGAACCTTGGACGACGGGGCCTTAAGTCCTCTAAAAATGCGTCACGTTGACTGTGACCGTCTGGGTCGCCGTCAGCTTGCCGACGTCGTAGACGCGGACGCAGAGCTTGCCGGCGGCCGTCGTCGCACCGGTGACGGTGACGCTGGCGGTGGCGGCGTCATTGGCGAGCACGACCTGGCAGCCCGTGCCGTTCCAGACGCCCAGTCCCAGCCCCAGAACCGCGTTGGTCGTGGGAGCGATTGACCGCAACGTGGCGGTGACCGAGCCCGAGGCGGTGGCCGTGAAGTTGAAGGTGGCGGCGCCATTGATGCTGACGCTGCCCGTGAAGCTCTCCGTCACCGACGTGGCTGGCGTTGTGGTGGTGGTCGTGGGGGTGGTCGGAGTAGCCTTGCCGCACCCGGCGGCCCCGAAGGTAGGGATGCCGATCGCGAGAAGTGCGGCCACAAGTTGATTGCTCAAACGACGCATGCAGGCTGTCCTCGTTCCTGGGTTTCGACTAACAAGATACTCGATAATACCGGAGCGGCCTCGTAGGCCTGCCTCAGACCGGTGCAATGCCCGTTCCGTCTGAACATGTGCTGTATTGAAGACGCCCGTTCGCGCCCGGCGGCCGGGTCTGCTAAACTCTTGGATTCACGAGGTATAGAACGCATGTCCCGTATGAAGTCCGTTTCGTTGATCACTCTCCTGGGCCTGACCCTGCTTGCAGGCTCGGCTTTCGCGCAGACACCGCCGGTCCAGAATCCGCCTAAGCCCACACCGCCTCCGGCGGCGCCGGCTCCGGCTCAGAAACCCACCACGCCTCCGGCCGCTCAGGCGCCGGCGCCCAAGCTGCCTCCGGCAGCGACCGCCGCCCCCGCGATTCCGCTGCCTGAAGGGGCCAAGTTCGCGTTCGTCGATCTTCAGCGGATCGCCGATGAGTCGGTGGCCGGCAAAGCGGCGATCGCGCAGGTCAAGATCCTGACCGACAAGAAGTCGGCCGAGATCCAGAGCCTGCAGACCCAGCTCGGTGCGCTGCAGCAGAAGCGTCAGACGTCAAGCAGCGTGCTGACGCCTCAGGCGGTGTCGCAGATGGACAAGGACATCGAGCGGTTGAACCTCGACATCCAGTACAAACAGCAGTCCGCGCAGAAGGAGCTGGAGGATCTCCAGAACGACCTGATGGGTGAGTTTGTTCAGAAGGTTGCGCCGGTTGTTGAGACGTTCGCCAAGGAAAAGGGTCTGCTCGCGGTGCTTGATGCGCGCAGCGGCGCCGGTTTCTACGCGGCGCCCGGCATGGACATCTCGGCCGAGATCGTCAAGCGTCTCGACGCGACGGTAAAGAAGTAGAAACCCTGTTAGGGCAAAGGGCAGAGGGCAAAGGGCAAAGGTAGAGGGAACAGGTCCTACCTTTGCCCTTTCCCCTCCGCCCTTTGCCTCTGCCCTCTGCCCTTTGCCCTTTGCCCTAATGAACATCCCGCACTTACTGACGCGTCTCAATCATCGCTACCCAGCGCTGCTGGTCGACGCGATCTCCGAATTCGAGCCGGGCAAGCGGTTGAAGGCCGTGAAGAACGTCACGGTCAATGAGGAGTTCTTTCAAGGACACTTTCCGGGCACGCCGTTGATGCCGGGCGTGCTCATGATCGAAGCCCTGACGCAGGTGGCCACGATCCTGCTCTTTCAACAGGACTCCGCTGCGCCGTACGAGCGCGCGGTGCTGCGCGGCGTCGACAACGCCAAGTTCCGCAAGCAAGTGGTGCCGGGCGACCGGCTCGAGCTGGAAGTCACGCTCGGAGCGCGGCGCGGCCGCGTGGTTCGCGCGCAAGGCGTGGCGCGGATCGTGGGGCAGGTGGTGGCCGAGGCGGAACTGGTCATCGGGTTTGAAACACTGGCGGCGCGCGCCCGGCGCGGGCCGATTGTGCACGAGACGGCGGTCGTCCATCCCGACGCCGTCGTGGGCGCCGGGACCATCATCGGCCCGTTTGCGATGATCGGCGAGCACGTCCGAATCGGCGAGAACTGCCAGGTGGGCGCCTCCGCCGTCATCGACGGGTGGACCGAGATCGGCGACCACAATGAGATCTTCCCGTTCGCCTCGATCGGGCTCCAGCCGCAGGACCTGAAGTACGCCGGCGAGCCGACCCGGCTCACGATCGGGCACCACAACGTCTTTCGCGAGTTCGTCACGATCCACCGCGGCACGGCGGGCGGCGGCGGGATCACGACCATCGGCCATCACAACCTGCTGATGGCCTACGCGCACGTGGCGCACGATTGCCACGTCGGCAACACCACGATCTTCGGCAACGCGGCCACGCTCGGCGGGCACGTGACGGTTGAGGATTTCGTGACCATCAGCGCCTATTCCGGCGTGCACCAGTTTTGCCGCATCGGCAAACACGCGTTCATCGGCGGCTACACCGTCGTCACGCGCGACGCGCTGCCGTATGCGAAGACCGTCGGCAACCGCGCGCGCATCTACGGATTGAACAGCATCGGCCTCGAGCGGCGTGGATTCTCGCGCGACCTGCTGCTGAAGCTCCGCAAGGCCTACCGCCATCTGATTCACCACAACACCAGCCGCGCCATCGACCTCATTGAGAAGGATCCCGCGCTGGCGGCCCCCGAAGTGGCGTATCTCGTCGAGTTCATCCGCACGGCGGCGAAGCGCGGCGTGATTCTGCGCCGGCCGTCGAAGAAGGCGGATGGCGTGGATGAAGAATGACGCCCATCGGCCTGATCGCCGGTAACGGCACGTTCCCGTTTCTGGTCCTGCGGGCCGCGCGCCAGCTCGGCCATCGCGTGACCGTGGTCGCCATCAAAGACGAGGCCTTTCCGGAGTTGGACGCGCTCGCCCTTGAGCTGGGCGAGACAACGGTCCACTGGATCGCGCTCGGTCAACTCGGCAAGTGCATCTCGGCGTTCAAGGACGCCGGCGTCAGCCGGGCCGTGATGGCGGGCCAGGTGAAGCACGTTAAGCTCTTCGGCGGCGTGGTGCCCGACATGACGCTGATGAAGGTCATGTTCAAGCTGACGTCCAAGAACACTGACGCGCTGATCTCCGCGGTCGTCGAGGTGCTGCAGGACAGCGGCATCACCTTGATGGACTCGACTGCGCTGCTCGCCGACCTCCTCGCCAAGCCCGGCGTGCTGACCGCGAAGACGCCCGACGATGCGATGCGCGCAGATTTCGAGTACGGCTACAAGGTGGCGGACCAGATCGCCGGCGTCGATATCGGTCAGACGATCGTCGTCAAGGACCGGGCGGTGGTGGCCGTCGAGGCCATGGAGGGCACGGATCAGACGATCGCGCGCGCCGGCGTGTTGGCCGGGCCGGGCACGCGCGTCGTGAAGGTGGCCAAGCCGCGGCAGGACATGCGGTTCGATGTGCCGGTCGTCGGCGTGGCCACCATCCAGGCGATGGTCGCCGCCGGCGCCGACGGCCTGACGATCGACGCGGGCAAAACGTTGGTGCTCGACGGCGACGCGTTCGTGAATGCCGCCAACGCCGCCGGCATTGTCGTCGTCGGCAGAGGCGCGGCATGAGCGCGCCGTTGCGCGCCGCGGTGATCGGCGTCGGACATCTGGGAAAGCATCACGCGCGGATTCTGGCCGGTCTGGCCGGCGTGCGGCTGGTGGCGGCGGTTGACGTGATGCGCGAGCGCGCCGAGGCGGCCGTGGCGACGGTGCCGGGCGCCCGCGCTGTCGCCGACGCGTCGGAAATTCTCGGCGACGTTGACGCCGTCGTGATCGCCGTGCCGACGGTGGCGCACCTGGCGGTGGCGCGGCCGTTTCTGGAGCGCGGCGTTCACGTGCTGATCGAAAAGCCCATCGCCGCGTCGGTGGCCGAGGCCGACGCGCTCGTGGCGCTGGCGGCCAGCCGCGGCGCCACCCTGGCCGTCGGACACTCCGAGCGATTCAACCCCGCGATGACGGCCGCCCGTCCGCTGCTCACCGAGCCGCGCTTCATCGAAGTCCACCGCCTCAGTGGTTTCCCCGAGCGCAGTCTCGACGTCGACGTCGTGTTCGACGTCATGATTCACGACCTCGACATCGTTCTGGCGGTGGACGGCACGGAGGTCGTGTCCGTGGAGGCGGTTGGCATCAACGTGTTGACGCCGAAGATCGATATCGCGAACGCGCGATTGAAATTTGTCTCCGGGTGCGTCGCCAACATCACCGCCAGCCGGATCAGCCGCGACCAGGTCCGCAAGGTCCGGTTCTTCCAGAAGGACAGTTACGTTTCGATCGACTACGCCGCCAAGGAAGTGGAGGCGTGGCGTCTCGTGCCGCCCGTGGAGAGTACGGGGGGCGATGCGAGTAAGGGTGCGGGCCGGCCGAAGATCGAAGGCGGCCCGGTGGCAGTCGCGCCGGGCGACGCGCTGACCAGCGAGCTGACGGACTTTGTGGCCGCCATCCGCGACAAGCGTCCGCCCACGGTGTCCGGCACCGACGGCCGCCGCGCGCTGGCCCTGGCCGCGCGCGTGCACGACGCGATGTCAGCAAACCAAGGCAATTAACCGTGAAGATCGTGAAGAACGTGAAGAATATACTTAACGTTCTTCACGTCCTTCACGGTAAGAAGCTCTTGCTCAC
>JAKALV010000110.1 GCA_021824055.1 Acidobacteriota bacterium | reverse complement strand
CCATCACAAACCCGACGACGATCTCGAGACCGAGCCCTTGTCCGAGCACATGCCGCGCCTTCCAGAGGTCGTGGGTGAAGGCGCCGGCCATGGTCGGAATGGCCAGGAAGAACGAGAACTCCGCCGCCGCCGCCCGATCGAGCCCCATCAGCATGCCGCCGACGATCGTCGCGCCGGAGCGCGAGACACCCGGCACGAGCGCGAGGGTCTGGCACACGCCCACGCCCAGCGCGCGCCCCATGGGCGTGGCGTCGGCGTGCAGAACGACGGGGGCCGGCCGGAACTTCTCGACGACCAGCATCACGATGCCGCCCACGATGAACGCCCAGGCGATGACCTTCGGGCTTTCGTACAAAACGCTCTTGACGAAGTCGGCGAGGAGCGCACCGGCCACGAGCGCCGGCAGAAACGCCACGCCAACCATCATGGCGAATCGCCGGGCTTCGGGATCCGACGGCAGTCCGAACAACACCGACGTCAGCTTCTGGCGGTACAGCCAGATGACGGCCAGAATCGACCCGAACTGAATCGTCACGGTGAAGATGCCGCCCGGGTCGTCAAAGTGCAGCAGTCGCGCGCCGATCAGCAGGTGCGCGGTCGACGACACCGGCAGAAATTCGGTCAGCCCCTGGATGACGCCGAGCAGCGCGGCCGTGAGGAGAATCACAAACGGTCGAACATCAGGCGCGCACGGGCCGCGCCTTGGCCCCGGCCGGGCCCTGCGTCGGCGTCCGGCGGCTCAGGATGATCGCGATGGACGCGGCGATGAACACGGTCGAGTACGTGCCCGTGATGATGCCGATCAGCATCGTGAAGGCAAACCCGCGCAGCACTTCCCCGCCCCACAGATAGAGCGCGAACACGGCGAGGAACGTCGTGCCCGACGTGATGACCGTCCGGCCCAGCGTCTGGTTCACGCTCTTGTTCACGACTTCGTCGAGCGGTTCGCGGCGCATGGTCCGCAGGTTCTCGCGCACGCGGTCGAAGACGACGATCGTATCGTTCACCGAGTAGCCGGCGATCGTGAGGATCGCCGCGATGATGTTGAGGGACATGTCGTAGTGGAACGCCCACAGAAACACGAGCGTGATCAGGATGTCGTGGAACGTCGCCACGATGGCGCCGATCGCGAAGGTCAGGCGGAAGCGGAATGCCACGTAGATCAGGATGCCGCCGAGCGCGGTCAACGTGGCCCAGAGGCCCTTGCTCTGCAGGTCCTTGCCGACCTGCGGGCCGACGATCTCCTTGCTGATGATCGTGGGATTCAGGTTGGCCGCGTTGAGCGCGGCTTCGATCTTCCGGGCCCCTTCTTCAATGTTGGCGCCCTGCTCCACCTGGCTCGTGTCGAGCGGCAACCGGATCATGACCTGGTGCTTGCCGGTTTCACGGCCGTACGCCTGCACGACCTTGTCGGTGCTCACCGGATCGAGCGCCTTGCGGACCGCGTCTTCCGGCGTGGCCTGCTTGAACTCGACCACGACCACGGTGCCGCCGGTGAAGTCGATGCCCATGGGCAAGCCGCCCCTGAAGAACATCGCGCCCACGCCGCCCCAGATGATGACCATCGAGACGATCAGCGCGTGCCAGCGCCATTTGATGAAGTTGTAGTTGGCGTTATGAAAGATCTGCATGACTTAGATGCTCAGCTTGGCGGTGGCTGTCGGCTTGCGCGAGAGGATCAGCTCGAAGAGCGTGCGCGAGACGAAGACCGCCGTGAAGACGTTCGCAATGAGACCGAAGAACAAGGTGGTGGCAAACCCCCGGATGGGGCCGGTGCCGAACTGGAACAGGAACGCCGCCGAAATCAGCGACGACACGTGGGTGTCCACGATGGTGATGAAGACGCGATCGAAGCCGGCCGACAGCGCCTGCCGCGCGCCTTTTCCTCCCGCGATCTCTTCGCGGATGCGCTCGAAGATCAGCACGTTCGAGTCGACGCCCATGCCGATCGTCAGGACGAAACCGGCGATGCCGGGCAGCGTCATGACCGCGCCGAGATAGGCCATGAAACCCATCAGGATCACGAGGTTGAAGACGATCGACACCAGCGCGTTGATGCCGGCCAGCCGGTAGTAGACCAGCATGAACAGACTCACGAACACGAGGCCCATGATCGACGCATAGACGCCGGACCGGACCGAGTCGGCACCGAGCGTCGGGCCGACCTCGCGCTGTTCCAGGATCGTGAGCGACGCCGGCAGCGCGCCCGACCGGAGCACCAGCGCCAGATCGTTCGCCTCCTGCTGGGTGAACCGGCCGGTGATGCGCGCGTCCGCGGTGTTGATGGCGCCCTCGATACGGGGCGTGGACACCACGCGGTTATCCAGAATGATCGCCAGAATGCGGCCGACGTTCGCGGCCGTCACCGTGCTGAACTTGGCCACGCCGCTGTTGTTGAGCGTGAAGCCGACGGCCGGGGCGTTGTACTCGTCGAGCGTGGCGCGCGCGTTGCGCAAGTCGCGGCCGGTGATCGCCGATACCTTCCGGACCAGATAGAACTCGTTCACCGCCGTGCTGCCCGGCGCGTTGGTGCCCGCCGACCCCTGGAGCACTTCCATGTCGGGCGGCACCTGGCCGCCCGTCGCGGCCAGCAACGTGGCCTGATCGGGCGCCGGCCCTCCCTCGATCAGCCGCAGCTCGAGGATCGCCGTGCTCCGAATGATCTCCTTGGCGCGCGCCAGATCCGTCACGCCGGGCAACTGGACGATGATCTCGTTGCCGGCCGTGCCGTAGGGCGCCACGATCGGTTCCGAGACGCCCAGTTCGTTGACGCGTCGTTCGATCGTCTGCACCGACTGTTCGACCGCCGTGGCCCGCCGCTGGACCTCGATGTTCGGCTTCATGCGGGCGATGTAGTTGCCGCCGACGCCGCTTTCCCGGTTGAAGGAGTCGCCGTACTGCGCGTCGAAGATCTGCCGGAACTGCTGGTCCTTGTCGGCCGGCACCCCGTCGATCTCGAACTCGGTCAGGCTGATCACCTTCGTGCCGCCCACGATGATGCCCTGGGCCTTCAGGGCCTCCCGCAGCTGTTCGCTGCTCGTCTCCGTTTCCACCTTGAGGGCATCGTCGGTCTTCACCTGCAGGACGAGGTGCAGTCCGCCCTTCAGATCGAGCCCGAGACGGATGCGCTTCTGGGGCGGATAGAACGCGACGATCGCAATGGCGGCGACCGCAAGAATAGTCAACAGCTTCCAGCGAAGGTTCTTGTACATGATTAGAGGGAGCCGCCCTGCTCGTTGTTCACCGGGACAACCGGTTCCTGTCCCTGGAGGCCGCCGACGGCCGCGCGGGCAATTTCGATGGTGATCTTATCTGCAATCTGCAGTTTGATCGAGGTTTCGCCGATCTTCGTGATCTGTCCGTAGATCCCGCTGGTGGTGATCACGCGGTCGCCCACCTTGAGACCGGCCTGAAACTCCTGGACTTTCTTCTGACGGGTCCGCATGGGGCGCAGCACCAGAAAATAGAAGATGCCCAGCATGAGCACGAACGGCAGCATCTGCACGACGATGTTGGGCTGCCCCGGCCCGGGTTGCGACATGGCGATCACAAGGGGAGTATTCATTCGGTCCTGGTCTGCCTCTCGGACTTCGCTTGTCGCCGGAGAAAGTCCTGACGAAAGCTGTCGAAGTTTCCGAACTCAATAGCCTTCCTAATACCCCGCATAGTGTCAAGGTAAAAGTGCAGATTGTGCAGTGAGTTAAGGGTGGCCGCGGTGATCTCGCCCGCCATGAAGAGGTGGCGCAGGTACGCGCGGCTGTGATGCCGGCACGTGTAGCAGGCACACTCCGGATCGGGCGGCAGCCGGTCTTCGGCGTAGCGCGCATTCTTGATGACGATCACGCCGTCGCGGGTGAACAGCTGGCCGTTGCGCGCGTTGCGGGTCGGCAGCACGCAGTCGAACATGTCGATGCCGCGCGCGACCGATTCGATAAGATCGACCGGCGTGCCGGTGCCCATCAGGTACCGGGGACGATCCTCCGGCAGCTGCGCCGCCGTATGCGCCACCACGTCGTACATGGTCTCGGCCGGCTCGCCGACCGACAGCCCACCGATCGCGTACGCGTCGAAGCCAACTTCGACGGTGCCCGCCACGCTGCGGTCCCGCAGCGACCGGTAGGTGCCGCCTTGAATGATGCCGAACTGCAACTGGCCGGGCGTGGCTTGCGGCACATCCGTAACCGCGCCGGACCGCAGGGCCAGCAGACGCTCGCGGCCGCGGCGCGCCCAGCGCAACGTGCGCTCCACCGCGTCACCGACGGCGTCCTCGGCCGCGGGCCATGGCGGGCATTCGTCGAACATCATCGCAATATCGGACCCGAGCCGCGCCTGAATATCCACCGCCGACTCCGGCGTCAACTGGTGCGCGCTGCCGTCGAGATGGGAACGAAAGACCACGCCCTCCTCGCTGATCTTCCGGCGGTCGGCGAGGCTGAACACTTGATAGCCGCCCGAGTCGGTCAGGATCGGCCGCGTCCAACCCATGAACTTATGAAGTCCGCCGGCGCGAGCGATCAGCTCGTCACCCGGCCTGAGATGCAGATGGTACGTGTTGCCGAGAATGATCTCGGCGCCGAGCACTTCCAGTTGTTCGCCCGTGACGCCTTTGACAGCGGCGCGCGTGCCCACCGGCATGAACACCGGCGTCTCCACCACGCCGTGCGGCAAACGGAGCCGGCCGCGGCGCGCGGCGCCGTCCCGGTGCGTGACGGTGAACAACGTGCTCATGAGTGCTTAGCCTATAATGACCGCCACAATCGTGAAGCGACTCCGGGTAGGCGTGCTGTACGGCGGGCGGTCCAGTGAACACGAGATTTCTCTCGCGTCGGCCGCCGCGGTCTTCGCGAATCTCGACCGGAAGAAATACGAACCCATTCCGCTGAAGATCGAGAAGGACGGCCGGTGGGTCCTGTCCGACCGGCCGCCATCAGCCACGTCGGCCGCGGACGTCATCGACCAGATGCGCAACGACGGCGCGCGCATCCGTGGCGGGCGGGAAGTCATTCTGCCGGCCCGGCCGGGCGCCGGCGCGGACACGCTGATGCTGCTCGACCACCGCGACGCCCGCACGCGCGAAACACATGGCGAAGAAGTGGACGCCGTCACGTCCGTGACCGGCCTCGGCCTCGATGTGATCTTCCCCGTGCTGCACGGTCCCCTCGGTGAAGACGGCACCATCCAGGGCCTGCTCGAGCTGGCCAACGTGGCGTACGTCGGCTGCGGCGTGCTCGCGTCGGCGGTGGGCATGGACAAAGCGGTGATGAAGATCCTTTTCCGCCACCACGGCCTGCGCGTTCCCGATTGGGTCGTGGTCTGGCGGCGCGAGGTGCAGGCCGACCGTGCCGGCCTCCGGACACGCATCGAACGCGTGCTGCCCTACCCGGTATTCGTGAAACCGGCCAATCTCGGTTCCAGTGTGGGCATCTCCAAGGTGAAGACGGCAGGCGAGCTCGACGCCGCCCTCGACCTCGCGGCGTCCTTCGATCGCAAGATCATCGTCGAGGCCGGCGTCCCGGATGCGCGTGAGATCGAGTGCGCGGTGCTCGGCAACGACCGGCCCGAAGCCTCCGTGCCCGGCGAGGTCGTGCCGGCCAACGAGTTCTACGACTACGACGCCAAATACATCAGTGGCGGGTCGAAGACGGTCATCCCGGCGAAGCTCACGGACAAAGTCATCGCCGAAGTGCGCAAGCAGGCCATCGCGGCATTCGAAGCCATCGACGGGTCCGGACTCGCGCGCGTGGATTTTCTCGTCACGAAATCCACCAACAAGATCTTCGTCAACGAAGTGAATACGCTGCCCGGGTTCACGACGATCAGCATGTATGCGCAGCTGTGGCAGGCCAGCGGCCTCGACTATCCGACGCTCGTCGACCGTTTGGTGACGCTCGCGGTCGAGCGATTCAAAGAGAAACAGGACGTCCGTACGAGTCTTTTTTGATTTTTGCGCTTGACTCTCGTACGAGTCGTCCCTAATCTACATCTTGCGTGAAGATCAACGGCTCATCCTATTTGTTGGGTACGTGGTCGCGAAACATGGCGTGATGCGGGTTCCATGGGTGTCGCTCGGAGCGGCGCCTTTTTTTTTACCCGCACCAGCCAGCGCACGAATTTCCAGTTTGTCAGGCGTTTGAGCGCGGCACTCGCGACACGCCTGCCACGAAGCGCGGACGACGCACGTGCACGTTGACGTGCCGGTAGGCAGTGGCGCTGCAGTGCGGAGCGCGTCCTCGCACAAACCACCTGGAAGGGGGGGACAAGACAATGGCGAAGAAGACTGCCAAGAAAGCGAAGAAGGGCGGCAAGAAGCGTTAACACGCTTTTGCCCGCACGAAGAGAAGGGGGCGCTTTGCGCCCCCTTTTTTTTACGGCTCCAGAGCGCATTTCATATTGCTGTAGCCGCCAGTCCAAGGTTCAGGGTTCAACGTCCAAGGTCACGTGTTGTCCGCAGGTCCGGCTGGTCCTGCGTCCGATGTGCACGTGCGCGTGAACCGAGGACCCCGGGACCGAGAGGACCCGAGGACGACAAGTCCGGGCACTTCAGAAACTCACCCCGTCCCACACGCGAATGCGCTCGATCACGTCCCAGAGCGTGAGCCGATCGACCAGTTCCATGCCGCGGACCACTTCGCCAAACACCGTGTACTTCCCGTCGAGGTGCGGCTGCGGCGACACCGTGATGAAGAACTGGCTGCCGCCGCTGTCTTTGCCGTCCAGGGCCATGCCCACCGTGCCGCGCCGGTACGGGAGCGCGCTCAACTCGTCGCGCAGCGTGTAGCCGGGTCCGCCCGCGCCGTCGCCGCGATCGTCACCCGCCTGCACCACGAAGTTCGGCACCACGCGATGGATGCGCATGCCGTTGAAGTAGCCCTTGCGCGCGAGCGTCACGAAGCTCTGCGTCGCCAGCGGCGCCTCTACGACGTTGAGTTCAATCTCGATCGTGCCGTACTTGGTTTCGATGAACGCGTGGGGCGAATAGACCGGCCGCAGCAGCGCGGGTGATTCGTAGTACTCGGCCGGAAACCGCAACGGCGCCGGCCGCTGCGGTTCCGCCGCCAAATCACCGAGCGCGTGCAGCAAGTTCGCGGCCTGCAACCGGACCGACCAGTCCTTGTCGGCGAGGGCCTCGCGCAGCGTCGGTCCCGCGGCATCCTTCCCGAGCGTCGCCAGCGCCGCCAGGGCTGCGCCTCGGGCCGTGCCGTTGGCGTCCGATTGGCCGCGCGCGTACGCCGCGACCAGCCGCTCGCGCGCGCCGGCGATCTTCCGGCCGGCCACCAGCCGCGCCGCCGTGGCGCGGACATTGAAATCGGCGGCCTCGAGCGCGCCAACCAGCCGCGCGTCGAGATCGGGCGCACCAACTTTGGTCAGCGCCTCGAGGGCCGGCGCCTGCACGCGCGGATCGGCCTCGCTCGCCAGCTGGCCCAGCACGCCGCGCACGCGATCCGGGTCCAGTCCCGCCAGCACCTCGGCGAGCGCCGCGCGCACCGACCAGTCTTTGTCCAGGCCAAGGCCGGACACGACGAGGAGAAACGCCTCGGGATCGACCTTGGCCGCGGCGGACAGCGCGGCCGCCCGCAGCGGCGCCCAGCGATTGCTGAAGAAGTCCGCGATCATGTCGAACGCCTTCGGATCGCCGATCGTGCCCAGCGCGGTCAGCGTTTCGAGCGCCAGATTCGGCGGCGTCGGCTGGTCCGCGAGCACGCGCTGCAGCACGGGGATGGACTCGGCGTCCTTGAGCGCGCCCAGCATCCGCACCGCCGAGACGCGCACGCGCACGTCCGCGGAACGCCGTTCGGCCACGGCCCGCGCGGCCGGGATCGCGCTCCGGTCGCCGTAACCGCCCAACCCGCGGAACGCGAACGAGGGCGTGTCCACACCGTCCACGTTGACCAGCAGCGCCAAGGGCGCGGCCGCGCGCTTGTCGCCGACGCGCTGCAGCGCAAACGCCACCGGCCACCAGGTCGACACGGGCTGGCCGCGGTCGTCCAGAATGACCTTGGCCAACGCGTCGTACCGCCGCAGCCGTGTGAGCGCGAGGATCGCCGTTCGGCACGCGTCGAGTTCGGCCGGCAACGGCCACCGTTCGTCGTCGGGCGCCACGGCGGCGATCTGGGTCCGGCACCCGGCCGCCATCGCGGCGATCGCGTTGGCTGCTGCGATGGAGAACGCCGGCACGGCGTCGGGTGGCTCCCCAACCAACCCCAGGGCTTCGGCCGCGCTGGCCCGGACTTCCCACTGCGCGTCGGCCAGCGACGTCAGCAGCGGCTCGAGCGCGCTCTTGGATCGAATGAGACCGAGTGAAAACGCGGCGGACGCCCGGACGTCAACGTCGGGGTCGCCGAGCGCGCCGACAAGGGCGGCCACGCCGGCCTCGAGTCCAACGCGCCCGATCGCCAGCGCCGCGCGACGCCGGACGCGCGCGTCGGGGTCTGTGACCAGGTTGAGCAAGTTGGCGCCGGCGCCATCGTCGAGCCAGCGCTGGTCCTCGAGTCGCAGGATCATGCCGACGCGCCGGTCCAGGGAAAGTACCGGCGGCGGGCTGGTCACCGGCGTCGGAGCGGGCGGCGCCGACGCGCATCCGGAGAGGGTAACAAGCAACACAACGATCGGCCACAGGTGGCGGCGCATGCAGGTTTCCCCATGGTAGCGCACCGCGTCGTGCGTGTCGGCCGCGCTTGGTATACTTCGGCCGCGCGTGGACTTCCGCTATCTGGCGATCGAAGGGCCCCTCGGCCTCGGCAAGACCGCGTTGGCCGAGCGCCTCGGTGCTCGTCTCGACGCCACCGTCGTGCTCGACGACGCCGAGAACCCGTTTCTGGACGCGTTCTACGAAGGACGGCCTGGCGCCGCCTTTCAGACCCAGCTGTTCTTCACGCTGCAGCGCCACCGCCAGCAACTCGCCTTGCGACAAGGCGATCTGTTCAGCCAGACCGTGGTGGCCGACTACCTGTTTGACCGCGACCGGATCTACGCGTTCATGAATCTGGACGACAACGAGCTCTTCATTTATCAGCGTCTGTACGACCTGCTGGCGCGGGACCTCGCGGCGCCCGATGTGGTCGTGTACCTGCAGACGCCGACCGATCTGCTGCGTAAGCGACTCAAGGAACGCGCGCGCCGGCAGTCGGAGCCGCGCGAGCGCCAGCCCGGCGACGAATACCTCACCGAACTCAACGAGGCGTACAACCATTTTTTCTTTCACTACACCGCCACGCCGCTCCTGGTGGTGGAGACCTCGCAGTTCGATCTCTCGTGGGGCGACGAGGCGCTGGACGATCTGCTGAAGCAGATTCAGTCGATGGCACGCGGGACGCGGTACTACGTGCCGCGCACGAGCGGCGGAGCGTAGCGCCGGTCTTGAACTGATAAGCTGGACGGATCATGGCGTGGTTCAAGCGCACTCGACGGCCGATCACGGCGCCGGCCGACAAAACCAGCCGCGTGCCCGAAGGGCTCTGGGTGAAATGCCCGTCGTGCGGGCAGATTCTGTACAACAAGGACCTCGTCGCGAACCTGCAGGTCTGCACCAAGTGCGCGCATCATTTTCGAATGAACGCCGCCGAACGCCTGGCGCTCCTGTTTGACGGCGCGTACCGGATTCACGATGCCGAATTGCGGTCCAACGATCCCCTCACGTTTACCGACACCAAACCGTACCGGAAGCGCCTTGAAGCCAGCATCAAGGCCACGGGGTTGAACGACGCCGTGATCTCGGCCACGGGCGAGCTCGACGGAATCCCCACGACAATCGCGGCGATGGAATACGCGTTTATCGGCGGGAGCATGGGCGTGGTCGTTGGCGAATCGATCACGCGTGCGATCGAACGCGCGATCGGCGCGCGTCAGCCCGTCATCATCGTGTGCTGCTCGGGCGGCGCGCGCATGATGGAAGGCACGCTGTCACTGATGCAGAT
>JAKALV010000109.1 GCA_021824055.1 Acidobacteriota bacterium | reverse complement strand
TGTGGCACCTGGCGCATCCGCATCGTTCCGAGCAGATCGGGCCGGTCCAGAATATGGCCGGCCACGCCGTCGATCATCGCGGCCAGCCCGCCGGGATTGCCGCGCAGATCGAAGATCAGACCGTCGGCGCCGCGAAACGCATCCACGGCGCGGGCCACCGGGTTGTTGATCGCCGCCATCCAGATATTGAAGCCGATCACGCCGACGCCGCGACCCGCCGGCGTCTGCACCATCCGCTGCTCCACGCGCACGCGCATCGGAGGCAGGTTGCTGAACCGCACCGGCACGCCGGGCAGGATGCGCCGGGGCAGCTTCACTTCCTCGTTCAGTCCGCGCCCGGCAACCGCCGGATCGTCATCCGACACGGCAATCACGGCGACGGAACCTTCGGGTCCGTGCAGCGCCGCGTTCGCGCGGCGCCACGTCAGCAGCGCGGGCGCGCCGGGCGCGGGCCTCATGTCGCGGCCGTCGATGCGTTGAATCGTGAGGCCGGTCAGCCGTCCGCCCGGGCCCATCCCGCTCGCGGAGCGATCGCGCGTGATGACGACATCGTTCGCCAGCACTCGAAACTCGATGTCCACAGTGGCTTCCCCGTTGAGCGTCAGGCCATCGTCGGCGGCCGCGCTGCCGGGCAACAGCGCGAAGTGCGAGCGTTTCAACCGCGCGAGCATCTCGTTGACCACCGCGCGGGCCGCGTCGACCGACGCGGCCGCCGCGGCTTTCGGGCGCAGCTCGTCGCGCACGCCGGGCCAGTCGAGGCCGCCGAATGTCGGATCGTAGAAAGTGTCGTTGATCGTCTTCCAGACTTCGTCGAACAGCGCCAGCCCGATCGGCGACGAGGCAGCCGGCGGAGATTGCGCCGCCGTGGTGGCCGACACCGCGGCGGCGCAGATCAGGACGAGGAACAGCCGGCGCATGGACGTCACCGGCGCCGAACGACGCTCACTTGATGAGCGCCTTCACGGCCGGCGGCGGATCAAACGCCGACGCGGGCACCACGTCGTATTCGAACGACGTCATGCGGATCACCTGATCGAAACCCATCGCCGTCTGGACGATGGTGGTCGGCTGCATCAGCGCACCGAACTTCTTGTAGTCGCCCGTGCTGGTCGTCGTCGGCATCGAGCCCATCGGCGTCTCGCTCACGGCTTCGGTGCCGATCAGCAAATACGAGTCCGCGTCGAGATACAGCGTGCGCTCCGTGTCGAACGTCGTCACGAGCCGGATCTTGTAGGCCGGGCGATCGCCGAAGGTCGCTTTCGCGAGCGTGGTGGCTTCCTTCACGTAGTCCGGGCCGAACAGCTGGCCGTCAAACTGCGCTTCCGCCCGCGCGTCGGCCAGGGCCTTGCCGGTCAGCAGCGACGGACCGCTCATCGGATCAATCGCCCAGGCGATCTTGCCGTCGGATCCCTGGTCGGCCTGGCCGATGCCCTGAATGTCGATGGTCAGCCGCATGAAAGCCGGCCGTGCCTGCTGCAGTTCCACGGTGCCGGTCACGCCCTGCGCGGCCATTTCGAACGTGCCCCGCGCGCGCACGGACTTGATGGCCTTGATGGCGTCCGCGCCGCCCATCGCGGCGACGCACTTGGCAAGCAGGTCGGTGCCTTTCGGCAGCGTGTCCTGCGTCCCCACTGCCATCGGACGGACCACGGCCCCGGTGATCGCGACCGCGCAGAGCATGGCCAACGCGCCTCGGCGCACTGGTGTCTTCAACATCGTCGTCATAGCCTCCCCCTTCTCTCGAACCCGGTGGTTTCGATCATACTGGCTGTCGATGCTCAAAGGCACACGCACCGCCATCGTTCGCCGCATTCAGCCGATCTCCATTCACGGCCAGGTGTCGCTGGACGTCTTCTGGACCGACCCGGAGGATCCGGAGGAAGAGATCCGGCATGCGCGCGTCGGCGATGAAACCGTGCCGCGCGACCTCGCGCCGGGCGATCGAGTGACGCTGCACTACATCCTCGGGTCCGTGACGAAGATCACGAAGTGACGCTCGTTCCTACGCAATCGCCCGCCCCTTGGTTTCGGGGATGAAGATCCAGAACGCCGCGGCCAGCAAAAATGCCGTCGCGGCCAGCGACAGCGCGGCGGGGTAACCGTGCGCTTTGGCGAAGTCGCCGACGAACCACGGCGCGGCCGCCGACGCGATGCGGCCCAGGTTGTAGGTGAAGCCCTGCGCCGTGGCGCGCACCGCCGTGGGATAGAGCTCGGCGGTCACCGCGCCGAATCCGCTGAAGTAGCCCGTGGCGAAGAACGCGGTGATCGGTCCGAGCACCAGCAGCACCCACGGGTTGCGCGTGGAGGTGTACGCCCACACGGACACGGCCGCCAGCAGCAGGTACGCGACGTAGGCGCGCTTGCGTCCCGCGGCGTCGCTGATGAAGCCAAACGTCACGTAGCCGAACCACATGCCGATCTGGTTGACGAACACCAGGCCGGACATCACGCGGCCGGTGAACCCCACGCCGCCCTGCGCCTCGGGCAGTGACAGGTACGCCGGAATCCAGGAATTGAAGGCCCACCACGCGAAGAGGCAGCAGGCGTTCATCGCCGTGACCGCCACCGTCACGCGCAACATCGGACCGGCCATGGCCTGTCGCACGGAGATGTTCCGCGGCTCGATCTGCGCGCGGCGCCACAGCGCGGGTTCCTCGACGCTGCGGCGGATCCACCACGTCACGAGCGCGGGCAGCACGCCGACAAAGAAGACGTATCGCCAGTTCAGACCGGCGACGTCCTGCACGAGATAATTCACGAGCGCGGCCAGCGCGTAGCCCACGGCCCACGCGCTCTGCATGAAGCCCAGCGCGCGGCCGCGGACGCGGTCAGGCCAGGTCTCGGACACGAGCGCGGCGCCGCTCGCCCACTCGCCGCCCATGCCGATGCCCAGGAAGATCCGGAAGATCGCCAGTTGCACGGCCGACTGCGCGAATCCACAGGCGGCGGTGAAGACGGAATAGAGGAGCACGCTCAGCATCAGCGCGCGCGTGCGTCCGAGCCGGTCCGCCAGCACGCCGAACATCAGTCCCCCGCCGGCCGCCGCCAGCAACGTGACCGAACCGACCCATCCGGCCGTGGCCGAATCGATGCGGAGATCGGCCATCAACGACTTGAGCACGAGCGCGTAGAGCATCACGTCGAACGCGTCGAGCATCCATCCGAGCGACGCGGCCACGAGCGCCTTGCGCGCGGCGGCGTCGCCTTCCTGCCACCAGCCGAAGAGTCCGCTACCTGGCGCGCCGGCCATAGCCGCCTCCGCCAGGGGTCTCGATCCGCAGACGATCGCCGGCCTGCAGCGTCAACTGCACTTTGCCGGGCAGCCGCTCTTCCTTCTCGCGCCCGGCCTTCTCGCGCCCGGCGTCACCGGCGTCCCGCTTGCGGATGAGCGTGTTGCGGCCGCACGCGCCCGGTTCGCCGCCCTCCGCGCCGTACGGCGGGCGCTCGCGCCGGTCCGACAGCAGCGTGACCGACGTCTCGGTGAGCATTTCGTATTCGCGGACGATGCCATCGCCGCCGCGCGACGTGCCCGCGCCGCCGCTGTGCCTGCGCAGTCCGTAGCGCGTGATGCGCACGGGCAGATAGTGCTCGATCGCTTCGACCGGCGTGTTGCGCGTGTTGCTCATGTGCGTGTGGACGCCGCTGAGACCGTCCATGCCGAGCCGCGCGCCCATGCCGCCGCCCATCGTTTCGTAGTAGGCAAAGCGCGCGCCGGTGCGCGGATCCACGCCGCCGAGGGTGATGTTGTTCATCGTGCCCTGGCTGGCGGCCGGCACCCGCTCGGGCAGCGCGCGCCCGAGCGCGCCCAGCACGACGTCCGTGATGCGCTGCGACGTCTCGACGTTGCCGCCGGCCACGGCCGACGGCCGCTCGGCGTTGACGATCGATCCGGGCGGCGCAATCACGGTGAGCGGCCGGGCCACGCCGGCGTTGTAGAGCACGTCCTCCTCCACCAGGCATCGGAACGCGTAGAGGCACGCCGACAGCGTGATGGCGAAGTTCGCGTTCACGCTGCCTTCGACCTGCGGATCGGATCCGGTGAAGTCCACCGTGGCGTGCGCGCCGCGAATCGTCAGCGCCGCGCGGATGTGGACGGGCGCATTCCGAAAGCCGTCGTTGTCGAGCGCGTCGGCAAACTCGTAGACGCCGTCGGGAATCTTTCTGATGGCGGCGCGGACCACGCGCTCGGTGTAATCCTGCAGCCCGCGCGCGTAGCCGACCGCGCGCGTCTTGCCGTACTTGCGCACAACGTCGAGCAGCCGCCGTTCCGCCACGCGATTCGCCGCGATCTGCGCCGACAGATCTCCCGCGCGTTCGTCCGGCGTGCGCACGTTCGCGAGGATCATCGACCACACCGCTTGATCGATCGCGCCTTCGCGCGAGCCATGTCCCTGGCCCCGCACGAGCCGCACCGGCGGGATGATCAGCCCTTCCTGATAGATCTCGCGCGCGACCGGCATCGATCCCGGACTCATGCCGCCCACATCCGAGTGATGGGCACGATTGGCCACATAGAACGTGGGCGTCCGGTCCTTCGCGCCGATGAAGACCGGCGACACGAGCGTGATGTCCGGCAGGTGCGTGCCGCCATGGAACGGGTCGTTCAGGACGACGATATCGCCGGCGCGCATGTCAACGCTGTCAATCGCCGCGCGGACCGACAGCGGCATCGCGCCGAGGTGCACGGGCATGTGGTCGCCCTGCGCGATCGTCTCGCCATCGGCGTCGTAGACCGCGCACGAGTAGTCGAGCCGCTCCTTGATGTTCGGCGAAAAGCCGGTGCGGCACAGCGTGACGCCCATCTCCTCGGCAATCGCGAGGTAGAGGTTCTTGAAAACTTCAAACTCAACGGGATGTATGCGCACAGATCACATTCCCCATTCGATCCACGTGAAACGCCCATCCCGGCGGAACGACGGCGGTCGCTTCCGCGCCCATGATCACGGCGGGTCCGCGCGCGTGCGCGCCGGCCGCCAGTGCCTCCCACTGGTACGTCGCGGTCTTCCACAGCCTGCCGTCGAACCGCGCGCGCCGGATCGCCAGCGGCTTCGGCGTGCTCGTCCGGAGACTCTTCGCGCGCGGCAGCCGCGGCTTGGCCGCGCGGCCGTGCGCCACGACGCGAATATTGACCACCTCCACCGGACGATCGGGATTCGCGTACCCGTACGTCTTGCCGTGCAGGCGGTCGAACGCGGCGCGATAGCCGGCGGCGTACGGCAGCGTGATCTCATACGACTGCCCCACGTACCGCACATCGATCCACCGCGCGCGCACGGCGCGGGATCCCGAGAACCCTTCTACCGCCAGATCCCGGGAGGCCTGCGCCAACAGCGGCTGATACCGCGCGTCCAAATCCTTCGCCGACAACTCCGTCGCGCGCCGCAGCACGCTCGCCGAATAATCCCGCGTCACGTCGGCGACCAGCATGCCGAGCGCCGACAGGACGCCGGCTTGCCTCGGCACGATAACGGTCTTCATCTCGAGCGCGTCGGCAATCTCGCACGCGTGCATGCCGCCGGCGCCGCCGAACGCGAGCAACGAGAAATCGCGGGGATCGTAACCGCGCTCCACCGACACCACCCGGATCGCGCGCTCCATGTTGGCGTTGGCCACCCGCACGACGCCTTCCGCCAGTTCCGCGATCGACAACTTCAACTGCGCGGCCACCGGCGCCGCGGCCGCTTCCGAGCGGCCGAGGTCCAGCGTCATGCGGCCGCCGAAGAAATGCGCGGGATCGAGACGGCCGAGCAGCAGGTTCGCGTCGGTGACCGTCAGGTCGGTCCCGCTGCCGTAGCAGGCCGGCCCCGGCTCGGCGCCGGCGCTCCGCGGTCCGACGCGCAGCGCGCCGCCGGAATCCACTGCGGCGATCGAGCCGCCGCCCGCGCCGACCGTGTGAATGTCGATGACGGGCACGCGCACCGGAAAGTCGCCCACGCGCGCGTCGGTCGTCGTGCGAATGCTGTTGTCAACCAGACTCACGTCGGTGGACGTGCCGCCCATGTCGAACGAGATCACGTGCCGGAAACCCGCGGCCGCCGCGACTTCACGCGCGCCCACCACGCCGGCCGCCGGCCCCGACAACACCGTGCGCACCGCCTGCGCGCGCGCGGCCGCCGCGCTGATCGAGCCGCCGTTCGACTGCATGATGGCCAGCGAGGCGGCGCGACCGAGCGCCGCCTGCAGCCGCCCGAGGTAGCGATCCATCAAGGGCGTGACGTACGCGTTCACGACCGTCGTGCTCCACCGCTCGAACTCGCGATACTCCGGCAGCACCTCCGCGGAGGTGCACACGGTGAGGCCCGCCGTCCGCAACCGGGCGGCCACCAACTGCTCGTGCGCCGGATTCACGTACGAATGCAGCAGACACACGGCGACGATGTCCGCCCCGCCGGATTGGAGGGCGAGCGCCAGCCGGTCAACCTCCGCGGGATCGAGCGGCGTGATCACGGCGCCGTTCGCGTCCAGGCGCTCGCGGACCCCGAACACGAGACCGCGGTCCACGAGCGGCACGCGCGGCTTGACGAAGATGTTGTAGAGCTCCGGCCGTGTCTGCCGGCCGATGTGGATGACGTCTTCGAATCCTGCGGTCGCCACCAGCGCCACGCGCGCGCCGCGCCGCTCCAACACCGCGTTGGTCGCCACCGTCGATCCGTGGACCACAACGTCGCGCCCAGGCGTCGCGGCGGCCGACCCTCCGGACATGTCGAGGCCGAGCGCCGACAAGCCCTCGAGGATCGCGCGCGACGGATCATCGGGCGTCGATCGCACCTTGTGCGTGGCCAGGCCTCTCGAGTCAACGCGGACGAAGTCCGTGAAGGTGCCGCCGGTGTCAACGCCGATTCTCATCGCTCGCGAATTATAGGGTCCAAGGTCCAAAGTCCAAGGTCCAAGGTCCGCCTCCGTCCAAAGTCCAGATGGTCCGAAGTCCTGGGTCCGTGCAAGGTCCCGGACTTGGGACCAAGGACTGATTGGACTTTGGACAGCAAGTGACCTCGGACTTTGGACCTTGGACTTTGGACCTGTCTCGTCCGGGGCTGTCCGTGTCGGTACAAGAAAAAAGGCCCGCGAATGCGGGCCTTAAGTGGGCAACCAGGCTCCCCAGCAAGCCCGGGGCACGTGTCCCCGGACGTTCAAGTTACCCGCGATAGGTGAACGCAAATCGCATGCCCGATCGCGGCGCGTGAAACTCATGGGATTTCGTTCAAAAGAAATGGCCGGCGCACCAGCGCCGGCCATCGAATTTGTGCGCGCAATTACATTTTCGCCGGGGCGTGTACGTTCTAGACCATGGCCCCTTCGGGATACTGCAGCGCCAGCCGCAGTTCCTTCGTCAGCTGATCCACGCCGCTGCCGGTGCGCTTCCAGGCGCCGTCGGTTTCAAAGCGGAGATCGCCGATCCGGCGGCCCCACGGCGCGATGATCCGGCCGATGGCGCGGAAGTCGGCGCGATCGGCGTGCTGCTGATCCAAGTGCCGCACGATTTCCGGCGTGACCCGGATGAACGCCCGCAGCGCGCTCGCCGACCGGATGCTGTACTTGCGGCCGTTCCACGCCGCGCTGAACACCACCGCCACCTGTTTGAAGTAGTTCACATAGAACTTCTTCGCATCGTCATCGCGGAAGTCGTCGCCGCGCTTGCCTTCGCCGAACGCATCGGCCGCGAAGAGTTTCTTGAGCTCCTGCGCCAGCGGCGCCTGCGCCACGCGTCCGCGGCCCACGCCGAGCAGTTTGATTTCTCCGTGGAGCGGCGAATCTTCCTTCTCGGCGAGCGCGCGGATCACATCGTGCGCGGCCGCGAGCGCGGCGTCGCGATACAACTGCCGGCCCGACAGCGACACGAGGTGCGAGGCGTTGAGCCGCGTGTGCTTCGCGTTGATCGTGACGAACATCTGCACGACGTGATCTTCCGGCAAACGGTCGAAGATCACCGCGGGCACCGTGAAGTTCTCACCCGTGAACTGCTCCATGCCGGCATGCAGCGCGAGCAGGCGGTGCTGCCCGTCGATCGCGCGGAGGATGCCCTCGCGCTCCGGGACTTTCAACGTGCCGAGCGCCGAGCCCTCCTCGATGGGCTCGAACTTCAACGTTTCGTCGCACGAGATGATCACCGCGCCGGGAATCGACGGCAGATCGCGCGCCTGACGGCACTGCTCGTAGTACTGCACGAGCTCGTCGATCTTCTTGCGGATGATCTGGCGCTGGTACGCTTTCTCGCTCGACGCGATGCGGCGCTCGAGCAAATCCCAGCGCACTTTGGATTGATTGGCGTTGCCCCGCACACCGGACGCCGTCTGCTCGCCGTAGCTGAGCACTTCAAAGCGAACCAACTTATCGATGTCTTTCGCGGTCAGGGATGCCTGATAGAATTGCACCCCAAATTGCTGCATTCGAAGCGCGGCGACGCTGATCATAGGCAAGCAGGGCCCCCAGCCCCGATTCAGTTCCGTCGCGATTCTATGTGGCTATACGACTGAATCTCAAGCACTTGTGCCGACACCCCGCCGACCGCGTCCCCCGACAGTCCAGGACGGACTGACCAGTAAGTCTAGCTGTATGAAGGAGTTAACACGATGAAAGTCGCCGCATCCACCCGCCGACGCTGGCTGACCGTGCTGGCCGGAATAGGACTTTTTTGTTGGGCCACCGTCGGAACCCCCGCCCAGCAGATTACCGAGACCCGCGATCCCAGGCAGGTGCAGGACGAAGATTTTGCGAAGGCCTACAAGGAATGGACGGGGCCGGCCAACTGGGGCAGCCCGCTCGTCGATCACCTGCCGAAGGTGGCCGGAGTGCCCAGCCCGAAGGACGTGCTTGGGTATTACATCGGCGCGCCGCGCAAGCTGACCTACTACGCGGACATTCTCAAGTACTACCGCGCGCTCGAGAAGGCGCTGCCCGGCCGGGTGAAGGTCGAGTCGATCGGCAAGTCGGATGAAGGCCGCGAACTCGTCGTGGTGTGGGTCAGTTCGGACGCCAACATGAAAGCGCTCAAGCAGAATCGCGACAACCTCGCGAAGCTCGCGGACCCGCGCGGGCTGAGCGACGCGCAGATCCAGACGTTGATCTCGGCGACCAAGCCGCACTACCACCTCATGGGCGGGCTGCACAGCGGCGAAACGGGTCCATCGGAGATGCTGATGGAGCTCGTGTACCGCCTCGCAACCGAAACGTCGCCGATCATCTCCAAGATTCGCAACAACGTGTACGTCTCGGTGACGCCGGTCGCCGACGCCGACGGCCGCGACCGCAACGTGGACTGGTTCTACTACGGGCTCGAGGCAGAGAACGCAGGTGGCGCAGGTGGTGCAGGTGGTGCAGGTGGTGCAGGTGGCGCAGGTGGCGCAGGTGGCGCAGGTGGTGCAGGTGGTGCAGGTGGCGCAGGTGGCGCAGGTGGTGCGGGTGGCGCAGGTGCCGTTGTGGCTGGCGGCCGCGCCGGCGGGCGCGGCGGCAGCGCGATCGGACAGCTGCCGTACTGGGGCAAGTACGTGTTCCACGACAACAACCGCGACATCAATCTGTCGCAAATGCAGATGCGCGCGTTGACGGACTGGTACTACACCGCGCATCCGCCGATCATGCACGACCTGCACGAATCGCTCGCGCTCATGTACACCTACAGTGGCGGGCCGCCCCAGAACCCGAACCTCGATCCGCTGCTCTTCTCCGAGCTGCCGTGGTTCTCGAACTTCGAAATGGCGCAGATGGCCAAGTGGGGCATGCCGGGCGTCTACACGCACGCGTTCATGGACGGCTGGTCTCCGGGCTATCTCGGATCGGTGGCCTACAACCACAACGGCATGATGAAGATGTACGAGACCCAGAGCGGCCGTGACGCCGGCCCCGGTCCGGCGGCGACAGGCGCGACGGCAGCCGGCGCACCCGCAACAACGGCGGCGACAGGCGCGGCCGCGACGGGTGCGGCGGCAGCGACAGGTGCGGCCGGTGCCGGGCGTGGG
>JAKALV010000108.1 GCA_021824055.1 Acidobacteriota bacterium | reverse complement strand
CGACAGCCTCGCGGAAATCAAGACGCGGCTGGCGCGCGAGGTGGGCGAACTCAAGCGGGCCACCGAGGCCCGGCACGCGTCGTGGAAGGCGACGCTTTGCGCCTTCTCCACCAGAATCTCCGAGCTTGAAGACCGGCTGGCGGCCAGCGAAGTGCAGGCCACCGCGGATCCTCTGACGGGCCTCGCCAATCGTGCCGCCTTCGAGCGGGCGCTCACGGAGCTGGCCGGCCAGCGCGGGTCGCGCTTCGTGCTGGCATTGGTGGACGTGGACGACTTCAAGCACGTCAACGACACGCACGGCCACCTGGCCGGCGACCAGGTGCTGATCGCCGTGGCCGCCAGTCTGCGCGGAGCGTTTCGCGCCGATGACGTCCTGGCGCGTCATGGCGGCGACGAATTCGGCGTGCTGATCAAGGACGTCACGCTGTGCCAGGCGGAGACCCGCGTGTGCGCCGCGCTGGACCATGCGGTCATGAACCGGCCGTTCACCGAAGAAGGCACCTCGATCGTCTTCACCCTGTCGGTGGGGCTGGCGGAGTTCTCTGCCGGCGACACCACCCGAAGTCTCCTCCAGCGAGCCGACGAAGCGCTGTACGACGCCAAGCGCCGCGGCAAGAACCGCGTCGCCCGGCGCGAGCCGGCCTATCTCCGGGACCTCTGCGCAAAGTAGCGGAACTTCCGGATCCTGTTCGCCATTACCCTTCTTGCAGGGTGACTGACGACGAGTGGAGACCGTTCGGGGGACTTCCGCGCGGGGTTCGGGGGACTTTCGCGCGTGGTTCGGGAGGCTCCGCCCGTGGTGCGAGCGCACCCGGCACTGTGGCACCCAACCACGATCGAAGCCTCCCGAACTACACCCGCCAGTCGCCCGAACCACGATCGTAGCCCCCCGAACCACGCGCATAGCCCCCCGAACCTCGCGCGTGAGGCCCCCGAACCTTCTACTTCTCCGGATTGAGAATGACCGGCAGCCCATTCTTTCCCGCGCCGATCACGACGATCTTCGCGTTCTGGCTCTTGGCGAGGGCTTCTGTGGCCTCGATGCCCTTCCACTGCAGCAGGTTCACGTTGATGCTTTGCGAGACGATCGTCTGGAAGTCGCTGACGCCCTTGGCTTCGATGCGCTTGCGCTCGGCTTCCTGGCGTTCCTTCTCGAGCACGAACTGCATCTGCTCCGACTGCTGCGCGGCTTCGAGCTTGGCTTCGATCGCGTTCTTGACCTTGTCGGGCAGCTGGATCTTGCGCAGCATCACCTGATCGACGATGAAGCCGGTGGCGCCCTTGAAGGTGTCACGCTGTTCGAGCAGCGATTTCACCCGCGCGGTCAGCAGGTCGTGCATCATCTGCGGCAGCGCTTCGCGTTTGGTGGAATACGCCTCCTGCGCGGTGAACCCGGCGATGGCTTCGCGGACCGCCGTGCGCGAGGCCGGCCGGATGATCTTCTCAACGTAGTCGGCGCCGATGTCGCGGTAGATGCGCGGCGCGTCGCTGCCGACCAGGCGGAACGCGATCGTGATGTCGAGCGGCATCGACAGCCCGTCGGACGACAGCGCCTGGATCGAGTCGTCGCCACGGACCTGTCCTTCATCCGACGTGGCCGACATCGTGTAGGTCTCCGTCCGTACCGACATCTCCTGCACGGTGACGAACGGATTGATGAGCTGGATGCCCTCGGTGAGCGGCTCCGGCTTCACCTTGCCGAACAGCACCTGCACGCCGACGTGGCCGGCGGGAATGATCGTGAACGACGACAGGGCGACGAGCAGCACGGCCGCGGCCGCAAGCACCGTCGACATCGTTCTCACGCGGGGATGAACCTCGAAGTACCGCGGATCCTTGCGAATCGAGCGGGCGAACAGACCGAGCGCCACGGCGCCGACCAGACAGAGCAGAGCGATGGAAATCATGGGTGAAGCCTCCGCGAACGATCCTACCCGTTCGGAAGGCTGCGAAGTCGCCCGAACTACCTGACGGCCGACAGCACTCTCGTTTGCGGCAGCGTCGCGCGGTCGATGACCTTGCCTTCTTTCATCACCGACGCGACCTTCTGAATGTTGTGAATATCGGCGAGCGGATCGGCCGTGAGGATCACGAGATCCGCGAACTTGCCGGCTTCGAGCGTGCCGAAATCCTTCTGGCCGCGCGCGGCGATCGAGCCGTTCTTCGTGCCGGCCGTGATCGCCTCGAGCGGCGTCATGCCGAGTTCGACGAACCCTTCGATCGCGAGAATCGTGCCCGTGCCGTGGTCCTGGTCGGGCATCTTCGGCGTGCGCGTCAGCTCCGGCGCCGCGGCCCAGTAGCTGTCGGTGCCCGGCGTGACGATCGCGCCGGCCCGGATCAGCGCGACGGCGTTCTTGCGCCGCGACTCGAGATCGTCGCCCGCATCCGCCGCCGCCTTCCGCTTTTCCGCCGTGGTCGGCTCGCGCACCGGCTGCTTCGCGGCCTTCTTCGCCTCGGCGGCCTTTTTCAACGCCTCGTCGCGCGCCTTCAGGTGCCGCTGCCAGGCCGGACCGGTGATGGTGCTCATCAGCATCGAGCAGATGACGCCGCGCGCCTTGATCGTGTTGATGATGTCGTCGGGCAGATCGCGGCCGTCAAGCAACTCCGGATGCTGGATGCCGTCGATGCCGGCCGCGAGCGACTCGCGCAGGCCCTCGATGCTGGTCGAGTGCGTCTCGACAAACCGCCCGCGGCGGTGACCCTCATCGACGATCGCCTTCTGCGCCTCGGTCGAGAACCCGATGAACGTCGGCTCGGAGAAATGGCTGGTGCCGCCGTACTTGAGAAAGTCCGGCCCGCGATCGATGTACGCGCTGATGGCCGTGCGGAGTTCGCCGGGCGTCATGTTCATCAGCGCTTCGCCGCCGCCCTGCGCGATGAAATCGTTCATCTGTTCCTGAAACGGCGTGAGCGGGCCCATGACGCGGCTGAACGAGAACGAGTACGGCCCGCTCCAGCCGAGGATGTTGCCAGCCGCGAAGATGCGCGTGCCCACGGCCTCGCCGCGGTTGATACGGTCGCGCACGCGCGTCAGCGGCACCAGCGCGCCGTAGCTGTCGCGCACCGTCGTGATGCCATAGCTGAGATCGATCTGCGCCGCTTCCAGCACGATGTCGTCGAACCGCGGCTGGTACCGGACCATCGTCTCGTAGCGCTCATTCTGGCCGCCGTAGAGCGACAGGTGCACGTTGGTATCGATGAACCCCGGCACGACCCACTGCCCCGCCGCGTCGATGCGCGTCGCGCCCGCGGGAATCGTCACCGACGCGCGCGATCCGATCGCCGTGATCCGCGCGCCGGAGATCACGATCGCCGCGTCCCGGATCGGCGTGCCGCCGTTGCCGTCAATTACCGTCGCGCCGACAATGGCCGTCACCGGCGCCTGCGCGGCGAGCGGGCCGAACCTCGAACCAAGCAGCAGAACCGCAAGCGCCGCCGCCCGAACCACCCGCGGTGATCTCCCGAACCTCATGGCGAACCCTCCGAACCCTCCGAACCGTTCGAACCGTTCGAACTAGTCCTTTCTCCCACCAATCTCCCTGCCGTGCCGCACCATCTTGAACCCGTTCTCGCCCCAGCCCCCGACGAACACCCGGAAGCCCTGCTTGTAGCGCATCTCCATGTCCTCCGCCGTGTTCGACGGGTAACCGCACGGCACATTGAATTCCTTGCACGCCGACAGCACCTGCTGAATGGCCTGTTCCCAGCCGGCGGCGTCGAACACCGTGACGGGTCGGCCGTTGGCGCCGATCTCCGGCTGACCGTCCGCGCCGAGCTTCGGCGACGAAAACACCTGCCGCAGCGTGCCCGCGCCCGGCCACAACACGCCGATCCCCTTGACCGCCGCAATTTCGCGCACGTGCGCGAGCCCGGCCTGGCTTTCGACGATCGTCCAGTTGACCAGCTCGCCGTCCGGGTCCAGCGGCCAGAGACCGGCGCGCTTCCTGTAGTCCGCCTCGCTGAGGCCCCAGAGCTTCGGGGCGTTGCCAACGGTGTGTTCGTCGCGCGTGCCGCCCCTCGACGTGAAGCGCATCGCCTTGAGGCCCGCGTCCACTTCCGCCGCGCTCTTCGTGCCCACGAACATGATCGTCGTCACGCCCGCGTTGAGCTGCCTGCCGATCAGCTCGGAAGCGTTCGCGACGTCGGGCGCGATCTCCTGCATCTTCACAACGAGCGCGTGCGACAGGTGCGGCGATGGCTCCTTGATCAGCAGGCCGGCCTCGCTGAGCGCCCCGAGATATTCCGTGTAGGCCGGCAACCCGCGGTCCACGCCGTCCTCCATGCTGCCGTCGAAGATGAAGTCGGACGCGGTGAACGCCAGCGTTTCCTTCGCCAGATCCGCGGGAGTCTTGGCGGGTGGCGCGGGCGGGCTCGCATCCGGTGCGCCGCGGCGCGCCCCGCCGCGCCCGGCCCGGGCGCTTGGCGCGTAGAGCCCGAAGATCGGCTGCCGCTGTTCGAGCAACGCCACCATCGGGTTGATCCGCGGCTTCGCGGCCTCAACCGCCGCCAAACCGACGAACATCGACACACCGGCCACCATCACCGCGACGCGAAATCGCATGAAAGCCCCCTGGGAGAGGGGAATCATAGTAGTGACAAGGGCAAAGGGCAAAGGGCAGAGGTAAAGCCAAGACGGAAAAGGGAACAGGAAGGTCAGAGGTCCTGCTGCCTCCTCTTACCTGCTGCCTCCTCTTGCCTGCTGCCTCCTCTTGCCTGTTGCCTCTTCCCTTTACCTTTGCCCTTTGCCCTCTACCCTTTGCCCTAAGTCGGTTTCTCAGTCTCCGTCGAGCCCGTGCCTGGCCGCCATGCGCGTGAGGGTCTTGCGGTCCACTTTCATAATTTCCGCCGCGCGCGTGCGATGCCCGCCGGTCACGCTCAGCACGTGCGCGAGGTAACGGCCTTCCAGCTCATCGAGCGACGGCAGATCCGAGAACGCGGGCGTGCCCCGGCGCGGCGGGTCGGCCGGCGCCAGGCTGGCGTCGACGTCGCTCTGCTCGATGCGGCCGCTGCGCGACGTCAGCACGAGCCGCTCCACCACGTTCTCGAGCTCGCGCACATTGCCGGGCCAGGGATACGCGGCCAGGGCTTCCATCGCGCCGGGCGTGATCTGCGCCTCGCGCTGCGCCGACACGCACGCGCTGCGCAGAAACTGCGCCGCCAGCATGGGAATGTCGTCGCGGCGCGAGCGCAGCGGCGGCAGGCGGATCACGAACGTGCTCAACCGGTAGTACAGATCCTGGCGGAATCGCTTCTCCGCCACTTCCTCGGTCAGGTCGCGATTGCTGGCCGACAGGACGCGCGCGCTGGTCTGAATCACGCGGTTGCCGCCCACCGGACGCACCTCGTTTTCCTGCAGGACGCGCAGCAGCTTGACCTGCATCGCGGGCGACGTCTCGCTGATCTCGTCGAGAAAGATCGTGCCGCCAGAGGCCTGCTCGAACAGGCCCTTCTTGTCGGCCACCGCGCCGGTGAACGACCCGCGCACGTGGCCGAACAGCTCCGATTCGAGCAACGTCTCGGCCAGCGCCCCGCAGTTGACGCCCACGAACGGCCGCGCGTTGCCCCGGCCGTATTCGTGAATCGCGCGCGCGACCAGTTCCTTGCCGGTGCCGCTTTCCCCGATCACGAGCACGGCGGTCGCCGCGTCGGCCGCGAGCGCGATCTGTTTGTACACGTCCAGCATCTCCCGCGTGCGCCCGACCAATCCGGCGGGCAGCGCCGCCCCGCCCAACGGCAGGGTCTCGACAGGCTGGTGCGTGGCAAACGCGCGGTCCACGCACGATCGCGCCTCGCGAATATCGAACGGCTTCGCCAGGTAGTCGAACGCGCCCGCCCGCACGCCGGCGACCGCGCTCTCGAGCGTGCTGTAACCGCTCATCAGGATGACCTGCGTCTCGGGCCATTCGACCTTCACCGCCCGCAGCACATCGAGGCCGTTCTGAGTGCTGCGAAGATCGAAGTCGGTCAAGAGCACGTCACACGGCCGCTGGCGCAACGCCGCGAAGGCTTCATCCGGCCCGAGGGCCAGCCGGACGTCGCGCCCAGGCTGCGTCAGCGCGTCCGACAACAACTTACAGGTATCGTCATCGTCATCAAGAATCAGGAGCGAAGGCACGGCCAATTCTATGTCCGGAGCGGCGTTTCGCCGCAATGGCATGGGCAAAACGCCCCGATGTCACGCGATCTGACCTGTCGTGCCATTCCATAAACCGCTGTAACTAAACGAAAAGCGTCAGAATGCCGCGTTTCGAACGGCAGGTACAGGACTTGGTTATGCCAGGCGCGACGGAGATGCCAGTGGCAACAGCGATGATGATCTGCGACACCGGGTTCGAAAGCTTCCGAAGCGAGATCGTGGGAGAGAGCGCGCCCATCCGCCAGCTCTTCGACACGCTCGAGCGCGTCGCGCCGCTGATGAGCACGGTTCTGATTCAAGGCGAGACCGGCACCGGCAAGGAGCTCGTCGCGCGGACGATCCACCAGAACAGCCCGCGCCGCGGCTTTCCATTCGTCGCGTTCAACGCCGCCGCCATCCCGGAAGGCCTGGTGGAAGCCGAGCTCTTCGGCCACGTGAAGGGCGCCTTTACGGGCGCGATCAGCGACCGGATCGGCCGGTTCGAAATGGCGAATCGCGGCACGCTCTTCATTGACGAAGTGTCGACGATGCCGGCGCCGCTGCAGGCGAAGTTGCTGCGCGCGCTGCAGGAACGGGAGGTCGAGCGCGTCGGCGCCTCGCGCACCATCAAGATCGACACGCGCGTCATCGCCGCATCGAACGTCGATCTGCTCTCGCTCGTGAAGAAGGGCGACTTCCGCGAGGATCTTTACTACCGTCTCAACGTCGTCCGGGTGAAGCTGCCGGCGCTGCGCGAGCGGCGCCTGGACATCCCCGTGCTCGTGCGCCACTTTCTGGCGCAGTCGTTCGCGCGAAACGCCGTGCCGCCACGTCCCCTGTCGGCCGCGGCGCTGGACGCGCTGGTCGCCTACGACTGGCCGGGCAACATCCGCCAGCTCGAAAACGCGGTGGAGCACGCCGTCGTCATGAGCGGGCGCTCCGCCGACATCCAGGCCAGCATGCTGCCGGACGAAGTGCTCGGCCGGCTGTCCATGGGCACGCCGGCGATGACCGTGCCCGCCGAGGGTCTCAACTTCGCGTCGTTCATCACGGGCGTCGAGCGCGACCTGATCCTGCAGTGCCTGAAGCGCACGGGCGGCAACAAGCGCCAGGCCGCGCTGCTCCTGCAGCTCAGCCGGACGACGCTGATCGACAAGTTGCATCGGCTGGGCATCGGCGACGCGCCCGCCGCCTGATTCGCACGGGCACTGGCGACGCACACCCGGACATAGCCGCCAGGCTGGAGCCATGCGGGACGTAGCCGCAGGTCTCCAGCCCTGCGGTTCGGAGCCCGGAGGGCTGAAGGCCACGTCCGGCGGCGCATTAAGCAGCGTTAATCCCCATCTAATGTCGCCCGAACATGGGCAGCGTCAAATACGCATAGATGACATCACGTCATCACGAAACAGGAGATCGAACATGCGTATGAACAAAGGTACTTTCGGGTTGGTCGGCGCGCTGCTGCTGGTGCCGGCACTCGCCATGGCCGCCCAGACCGGCGCCGCCAAGACGGCCCCTGCGACGAAGGCCAAGACGACCACCGTCGCGGCGGCGACGCACTCGACGAGCGGTATCGTGAAGTCGGTGGACGCCACGTCGCTCGTCATCACCAAGACCGCCAAGGCGACCAAGACACTGACGTTTGTGCTGAACGCCACCACCGTGAAGAAGGGTGATCTGGCGGCCGGCGCCCGCGTGGAAGTGCGGTACCGCGCCGAAGGCAAGCAGAACATTGCGACGGCCGTGACGGCGTCGGCCCCGAAGGACAAGGGCAAAGGCCTCCCGAAGTCGTCGAAGTAGCCTCCTCCTTCTCCAGGCGGCTTCGGGGCGGGTGCGGCCATGCACGCTGAGCGACGGGCACGGGTCGCACCCGCTTTTTCTTTCCGCTTCTCCTTTCTCAACGTCGCCATATCTCCCTAAGATAGAGGGAGAGCTGCATGCGCATCCTCGTAGTGGAAGATGACATCAAGGTAGCCACGTTCGTTCAGCGCGGGTTGGCTGAAGAGGGCTACGCGGTGGACGTGTTGCATGACGGCGCCGAGGCCGGCGACCAGGCGGCGATTTTCGACTACGACGCGGTGGTGCTCGACCTCATGCTTCCCCGGCGGTCGGGCTTCCAGGTACTGCGCGAGATCCGCGCGCGCAAGGCCGGGCTGCCGG
The DNA here is from genome assembly GCA_021824055.1 of Acidobacteriota bacterium. Classification (GTDB taxonomy): domain Bacteria; phylum Acidobacteriota; class Vicinamibacteria; order Vicinamibacterales; family SCN-69-37; genus SCUN01. The sequence continues at coordinate 1,797 of JAKALV010000108.1, read as the reverse complement.
TGCTGATCCTGACGGCGCGCGACTCGGTGGAAGACCGGATCGCGGGCCTCGACGCCGGCGCCGACGATTACATGGCCAAGCCGTTCGCCCTCGCGGAGCTGTCGGCGCGGTTGCGCGCCCTGCTGCGGCGCGGCGGCGCCCGCATCACGTCGCTGCGCGTCGCCGATCTCGAGATCGACACCGTGCGCCGGCTCGTGACGCGGGGCGGCCGGCCGATCGATCTCAAGCCCAAGGAGTACGCCCTCCTGGAATTCCTGATGCGCCACGCCGACCGGCCCGTCACGCGCTCCCTGATCATCGAGCACGTGTGGGACATCCACTTTGACAGCGTCAGCAACGTGGTCGAGGTGCACATCAACGCGCTCCGCAACAAGATTGACCGCGGCCACACGCCGCTGATCCACACCATTCGCGGCGTGGGCTACATGCTGGGTGAGAAGCGCGAGTGAAACCGGTCGCGCTGCGCGCGAAGCTTGCGTTGGTGTACGCCGCCGTGCTGGCGGTGCTCCTCGCCGGGTTCGGGCTGGCGGCCTACCACCTCCTCGCCAGCCAGCTCGATGATGCGGCCGACCAGCAAGTGCAGGAACTGACGGACGGTCTGCACGGATATCTGCGGCTGGACCACGGCGTCCCCACCCTCGCCTACGATCGGAACGATCCGCAGGAAGCCGCCTTCATCGCCAACGCCACCCGCTTTTATCAGGTGTACGACGCCACGACCGGCGCGCTCCTGGTGCAATCGGACGCCATGGGCCCCCTCGCGATGCAGTTCACGCCCGCCGAGGTGCAGATGTACCGCGAGCGGACCGCGACGCGCGACATCGTGACCGACCAGGGCCGCCTGCGGTTCACCAACACCGTCATGCGCCCCGCGCCCGGCAATGTGTACCTGCTCCAGGTGGGAGTCCTGCTCGCCAACACGGACGAGGCGCTCAACACGTTCCGGCATCGGCTGCTCTGGAGCATTCCCGTCTGCGTGTTCGTGGTCGCCATTCTGGGTCGCTGGCTGGCGGGCCGGTCACTGGCGCCGCTCGGCAAGCTGGCGACCGCCGCGCGCGCGATCGGCGTGACCGAGTTGCACCAGCGGCTGCCGGTGCGCGGCGCGGACGATGAACTGGATCAGGTGGCGGTCGCGTTCAACGAAACGCTGAGCCGCCTCGAGCACTCCGTGGCCGAGATGCGCCAGTTCAGCGCGGCGCTCGCGCACGAGCTGCGCACGCCGCTCGCCGCGCTGCGCGCCGAGATCGAAACCACGTTGAGCCACGCGCACACTCCCGAGGAATATCAGCGCGGTCTCGGCAGCCAGCTCGAGGAACTCGACCGGCTCGGCCGGCTGGTGACCCACCTGTTGACGCTCGCGCGCGCCGAGGCGGGCGAGATCCGGCTGGCGCGCGATGCGGTCGACCTCAGCGACCTGGGCACATCACTGGTCGCGCAGTTGGAGGCCGTGGCGGAAGCGAAGGGCGTCACGCTGACGTGCGACGCCGTTCCCGGCGTGATCGTTACGGGGGACGCGGGCTGGCTGGAGCGGCTGGTGCTCAATCTGCTGGACAACGCCATCAAGTTCACGCCGGCGGGCGGGCGTGTCGCGCTGACGGTGTCGGCCACGGGCGACGCCGCCACGCTGACCGTCCGCGACACCGGGATCGGGATCGCAGGCGAGGATCTGCCGCATGTGTTCGAGCGGTTCTATCGCGCCGACAGCGCGCGGTCACCGCAAACCGAAGGGGTGGGATTGGGACTGACGCTGGCCAAGTGGATCGCCGACAAGCACGGCGCGAGGATTACAGCGGCCAG
>JAKALV010000107.1 GCA_021824055.1 Acidobacteriota bacterium | reverse complement strand
TGACGTAGTGAGGCAGTGGGGCAATGGGGCAATGAAGACCTCGTTGCAGATCGCCAATCCGCTTGGTGGCGCCACCTACATGTATGACCCGACGTTGCGGGCCGAATTTCAGGTGCTGAAGTTGCGCGCGCGGGGGGCCGCGGGCGAAGTGACCTGGGAGATCGACGGCGCGCGCTACGGCGCCAGCGCCGTCGATCGCGCGCTCGAGTGGCCGCTGACGCGCGGAACGCATGAGATCACCGCCATCGACGCATCGGGAGCAAGAGCACAGACGAGGATCACCGTCCGATGACGCAAAGGGACAAAGAGGCAAAGGGCCAAAGGGGCACGGCTGATCGGCAATCGGGCGATCGGCAATCGGGCGATCGTGGTCGGCAATCGGGTGATCGACAATCGTCGAGCCGGGTGCCGCTGGAGCGGGCGTTGTCGAAGCTCGGTCTCGCGTCGCGGAGCCAGGCGCGCGCGTTGATTCACGATGGGCGCGTGCGCGTGAACAACAAGGTCATCACCGACGTGCGCGTGATGGTGGTGCCCGAATGGTCGCGCATTGAAATCGACGATGAGGTGAAGGCCGACAAGCGGGACGTGCGCGGGCGCGAGCGGCTCGTCATCGCCCTGAACAAGCCCCGCGGCACGGTCACGACCACGCACGATCCGGAAGGGCGCCCTACGGTCTTTGACGTGTTGCGTGACGCCGGCATGACCGAGCGGCTCCTGGCCGTCGGCCGGCTCGATCGCGCATCGACGGGACTGCTCCTCTTCACGAACGACTCGCAACTGGCGAATCGCCTGACCGACCCGGCAACGGGCGTGCCGCGAACATACGTGGTGACCGTTCGCGGGCGCGTGACGCCCGAAGACGCCGCGGCGATGCCGGCCGCCGGGGTCGAGATCCGCAAGGCCTCCAACCGCGAGACGCATCTGCTCGTGACGCTGAAACAGGGGAAGAATCGCGAAATCCGCACGATGCTCGCCGACGCGGGCCACGAAGTGACGCGGTTGCACCGCGTGGCCTACGGCGACGTCACGCTCGGCGAGCTTCAGCCGGGCCGGTGGCGCGACGTCACAGAATCGTTCGGCCGTTCGCTCTGATCCACGCTTCCGCCGCGCGCCACGCCGGGCACACCGACGCCACTTCGCGCCAGTACCGCACCGAGTGGTTCGGCTGGCGGCGATGCATCAGCTCGTGAAGGATGATGTAGTCGCGCACCCATGGCGGCATCTGCAGCAGCCGCCAGTTGAGCGTGATGGTGCCGGTGAACGAGCAGGCCCCCCACCGCGCGCGCTGATTGCGCACGAACACGCGCGTCACCGTCACGTTGTGCGCCCGGGCGAATTCCAGGCAGAGCGGCGGCAGCTCGCGCGTGGCCACGGTGCGCAGATGGGCCTCGACGCCGGGCCGGAGGTCGGGCGGGGCGAACAAAAACCCCTGCGACGACTCTGAGGATTGGGTGAATGGGTGACTGGGTGATTGAGTGAATGGGATGGCCTGATCGCCGCAGAGGATCTCGCGGCCGCCGGCGCTGAAGCGAAGCGTGACGCGTTCGCCGCGCCACCAGATCTCGGTGCCGTCGATCCAGGGCTGGGCGCGTTCCGCCATGCGGGCGCGCTCGCGTTCGATCCACTGGCCCTGCCCCGCCACGAATTTCAGTCCGGCCTCCACCGACGCGCGCCTCGGCACGGTCAGCCGCAGGCCTCCGTCGGGGCCCAGCCGCAGGACGTAGCGGCGGGCGCGAGCGTGGCGAACCACCTTAATCACACAGACAGAGTACCAACTGTTAAAGAGGCAGAGGGGCAAAGAGACAAAGGGGCAATGAAGAGCTTAGAGACAGGCTGTCTCTGAGCCTTTCATTGCCTCTTTGCCCCTTTGCCGCTTTGCCCCTTCAACCGCGGTGTTTGGTCCTCGTCGTCGTCGGCCGTTGTCGCCGGCGCTCTGTAAAATGCGGCGTGCACCGGCGGCGGCATCACGGCGTTCTTTCCGCGCACCGACATCCAGAGAATCTGATTGAGCTCGATCTCGGGCGTCATGTCCGCGTCCTCGAAGTTCATGGCGGCCGAGGCCGCTCCGCCCGGCGCGCCGGCGCGGTTCAGCTCGGTGGTGCTGACGCGGGCCGGACGCACGGTGAACGGCGCCAGCGCCGGCGTCGGCCCGAAGGCGTTGTACATCGGCGTGGCGGCCGCATCGTATTGGCTCATCGGCGGCAGGCCCAGAACAAGCTCGATGGTGCGCAGCATCGCCGACGTCGTGTACAGCGTGCTGTCCACCACACCCCGGCGGGCGAACGGGCTGGCGACCAACGCCACCGACCGGTGCGCGTCCACGTGATCCGGGCCGTTCTGCGCATCGTCCTCCAAGACGAAGATTGCGGAGTCCTTCCAGTACACGCTGTGGCTGATTGCATCAACGATGCGGCCGAGGGCCAGGTCGTTCTCGGCAATCATCGCGGTCGGCGTCGGCGAGCCGGCGCGCGTGCCGTTGGTGTGGTCGTCGCCCAGCCGCAGAATCGACAGCGCGGGCAACTGGCCGTCGGCTTCGAACTGCTTGAACTCCTCGAGCCAGATATCGACGCGCTTGTTGTCCGGAATCTTCAGATCGAACGGCTGATACGTGGGATGCACGTGGCCCTGGAGACCCGGCACGGTCGCGCGCACCTGCCCCACGCCCGAATCGCGATCCTGGTCCGGCGTGAAGCCGCGCGTGACGAACTCGCCGTAACTGCGCACGGTCTTGCCGGCGCGCAGCACCGCGTCCCAGATGTACCCGTTCATCGGCGCCGCCACGTTGCCGTAGGCGTTTCTGTTCGCGCCGCCGCCCTCGCTGAGGTACGCCGCGCCGCGGCCGGCGTAGTTGAGCGGCCAGAACTTCTCCACGATGTCGGTGGCGTAGGCGCCGGTGGAAAACGCGTGGCCGTCGTAGCTCACTTCGGCGTCGACGTAGAAGTTGTCGAACGTGACGAACTCGCGCGCGAGCGCGTGCGCGTTGGGCGTGACGTTCTCGCCGAACAGCGTCAGCGTCGGATCGCCGTTGCCTTTCTCGAGATCGCCGAGAATCTGATCGTACGTGCGGTTCTCGCGGATGATGTAGAACACGTGCTTGATCGGCGAGGCGTCGCCGACCTTGCGCGGAATCGATGTGGCTACCGCCGGCGCCGACGCCGGCGAGAGCCGCGTGGCGTCGCTGTACGGCGTCACGCTGTACACGGTCTTCGTGTATATCTCGAGCTCCGCAGCCGTCGGCGTGGCGAGCTCGGTCAACGAGCCCTGCAGCATCGCGCCGGTGTACTGCAGGTCAATGCGCGCGTCGCCGGGCTGCGCGCCGCGGGGATTCGGGCCGGAGATCAGACCCTTCCCGGAGAGGATGTAGATCTTCGACCCGTCCTTATTGAACGCCGCGCCGGTCGGATACCAGCCCGTGGGAATGAACCCCGACACGCGCGCCTGCTCGGGCGACGTGACATCGACGACAGCCACGGTGTTGTTGTCGGCGTTGGCCACGAGCAGCGTCCTGCCGTCGGGCGACAGCGACACCGAGTTCGGCGTGGAGCCCATCGGCGCCTCCGGGAAGAGCGCGGTCGCAATCTGCGCCACCGCCTTGCCGGCCTTCGCGTCGATCACCCACACCGAGTTCGTGTTGGCGCACGCCACGTACAGCCACGCCCCGTCGGACGACTGCACCATCGCGTTCGGATGCTCGCCCACCACGATCTCGCCCTTCGACGCGAGCGTGGCGGCGTCGAACATCAGCACCTTCGCGCCGCCCCACAGCGACACAAACAACGTCTTGCCGTCCTTCGACACCTGGCAGGTGAAGGGTTCCGCCGGCAGATCGACCGTGGCGCGTACAAGGCCGGTCTTGATGTCGACCACGCTGACGAGCTGGCCCAGCACGTGCACCGCGTAGAGTTTCTGGCCGTCCGGGCTCACGTCGATGCCGCCCACAAAACTCTGGGGCGCGGCCTGCGGGCGATTCGTGCCCTCACCCGCCGGATCGGCGGACCGTCCGAGCGGAAACAGCCCGCGTTGACGCAGCGCGCCGTTGGCCCACGCCATCTCCACGACATCGGTCGCCGCCGCTCCGGACGCATACAACCGCTTGCCGTCCGGATGCCACGCGATGCCGTACCACGCGTCGTCCAGCGTCAGCGTCTGAATGACGTGATCGCTTTGAAGATCGACAACGCGCATGGTCGGCTTGGCGAAGCCGCTGTTGGCGACAATCAGGTACTTGCCGTCGGGCGAGAACGTCATGTTGAGCGGCAGGTCGCCGATCTGGATGTGCCGGCCGACCGGCGCGATCTTCCATCCGTTGGGCAGCAGCGTCACGCCGGCGCCCAGCGGACCGGGCTTGACCGGTGCCGGCTGGGGCGGGGTCTTCTGCGCGATCGTAACGCCAGCCGCGGAAGCGATCAGAAGGACGATGCCAAGAACGGAAACGACAAGGCGCGCGCGCATAATGCGCAGACTACTACATCAAGGTCAACAGCACTCAACATGGGGGGCCATGGGGAAGACAAAGACAGGCTTTCAAAGAGGCTCTTTGAAAACCTGTCGTTGTTTCTGTCGTTGTTGCGTTTTCCCCATGGTCCACCATGGCCCCCCATGTTGAATGCCCTTGATCTTTACCCGATCCGCACCACCATCGACGTCGCGTCGTCGAACGGCTCGGCGGCGCCGCGGAAGGCGCGCACGGCCGACTCGACGCGCTCCAGCACGGCGTCCGGGCCGGCGGCGTCGGCCGTCACGGTGTCGATCAGGAGATGCTCGAGCCGTTCCCCGCCAAACTGCTCGCCCAGTTCGTTCTCGGTTTCGACGATGCCATCGGTGTAGAAGAAGAGGAAATCGCCGCTGGAGAGTTGGATCTCCTGCTGCGTGTAGCCGCGGCCCGGGAGGAGTCCGATCGGGGTACCGGTGGACGACAACCGCTCGAGCGTCCCTTGACGCAGAGCGAACTGCGGGTTGTGGCCGGCGTTCACATAGCGCAGGCGCTTGGTGTTCGGGTCGTAGATGCCGACAAACAGCGTGGTGTAGAGCCCGCGCGGCGCGGTAACGGCCACGTCGCGGTCGATCGCGTCGGCGATGGACGCCAAGTCGTGACCGAGCGTGAGCCGCGTGCGCAGCGCGGCCTGAAAATTCGCCATGAGCAACGCGGCGCCCACGCCCTTGCCCGAGACGTCGCCGACGAGCAGCGCCACGCTGCCGTTGTCGAGCGCGAAGTAGTTGAAGAAGTCGCCGCCCACTTCGCGCGCGGGGATCGACATGCCCTTCACTTCGGTCAGGCCGAGGCGCAGCGACTCGTGCGGTAGCATCTCGCTTTGAATCTGCCGGCCGAGTTCCAGTTCGCGTTTCAGCCGTTCCTGGCCGACCAGCAGTTCCTGCTGCGCCTGAATGTCCGCGGCCATCTTGTTGAACGCGCTGCCGAGCGCGGCCACTTCGCCGCCGCCTTTCACCGAGACGCGCGCGTTGAAGTCGCCGCGCGCGATGCGGTCCACCGCCTCGGTGAGCGACGTGAGGTTTCGGGTCAATCCCTGCGAGACCGGCACCACGACGACGAGCGCCAGGCCGATGAGCAGAAGGCCGAGCCCGGCATTGCGTCCGGCCGTCTTGCGCAGGGCCGACAGCGAATCCCCCACCGGCCGCGCGATGCCGAAACGCAGGCCGGATCCGGACGGATCCTTGTTCGTGACAATGATCCAGTCGTCCACCATTGAGGTCCCGACCGGGGCCGGCGACGCCACGGCCTTGCTGAATGGCTCGATCGCTTTCCGGTCCGCCGCGTTCTGCGTGTAGAGCTTCCCGTCCTTGGCCACGGCGAACGGCACCTCGCCCTCATCGCGGCGGGTCGTCGAGAACACCGTCATCAAGAGGTTGTCGAGGTTCACCTCGGCGTTCACGCGGTGCACGACCTTGCCACCGCGTTCCACGGTGACGCCCAGCCTGTTCCCGGTCAGCGTCGCCTGGGTGTGGGACGGCAACGTGGCCGCCGGCTCGGCCGTGTGTTTCGCTTCCGCGAGCTTCGCGTCCTCGGCGGCCTTCTCTTTGGCCGCCTCGGCACGCTTCTGCAGTTCAGCGGCGCCGAGGCGGAGCCCTTCGGTGACGCCCATCATGCGCATGCCGATCTCGCGCGTCACGCGCTGGCGTTCTTCGGTGGTCAGTTTGTCGAGGCCTTCGGGCGCGAGCCGCTTCGTCAGATCACGGGCCATCGCGCCAACGTCGACCACGAAACGGTCGTCCGCAAATGCCGGTGTCGTGGGTGGCGCGGGCGCCGTGGGTTGCGCATGTTCAGCGGCCACCGGCGGCGGAGCGCCGGGCGCCGGTGGAACATCGGCGGCGCCTGTCGGCGGTGTCAACGGCCGCGGGCGAGCGCTGCTGCCTCGAGTCGGGTCATTCGGATTGAACCGGAAGTTCGGCCGCGGCCGCGGGCTCGACGTGGCCGTACCAGACGCGCCGCCTTGCGCGGCGCCGCCGGATTCGCCCACGCGTCCCGCGCTGCGCCCGGTGTGTCCCGCGCCACGAAAGAGGCTGCGCATGCCCTGCAATTCCACGCTGTTGAGGAGCACCGCGGCATCGCCGAGCGTGTTGGCGACTTGAGTATTCACCGCCGTCTCCTCCGCGGTGGCGGCGTCCTGAGCTGGAGCCGGGGCCGGCGCGGCGATCGCCTTGGTCGCCACCGGCTTGACGGCGGTCGTCGCGGCCGGCGGGGGCTCCGGCATCATCAACCGTTCCACGCGGTCGCTCAACTCGGCCGTCACCAGCTGCATTCTCGAACTCAGTTCCCCGGCCAGCAGGTCCGCTTCGCGCGCGGCCGCCTGACGCAGGGCATTGGCCGACGAGACGTACGTGTAGACCGTCACCGCGCCGAGGGGAACAACGGATAGCAGGAGAAGCCAGAGGATCAGACGCGCGCGGAGGGTCATTGATATCTAGGACTACAAGACCATAGACCGGGTTGGGGAGGCAAAGATTCCAGGAATCCTGTTAGGGCAAAGGGCAGAGGGCAAAGGGCAGAGGTAAAGGGAAGAGGGATAAGGGAAAAGGTAGGTCAGAGGTCCTGTTGCCTCCTCTTCCCTCCTGCCTTTTCCCTTTACCTTTGCCCTCTGCCCTTTGCCCTCTGCCCTCTGCCCTAGCAGGTTTTGGTCACTGAAATGTCGCCATCACCGGCGCATGGTCGCTCGTGCCGAACTCCCTCATTGAGACGCACGCGGTCGCCGCGGGGCCGAGGGGCGCGCTGGCCAGGATGTAGTCGATGCGCCAGCCGATGTTGCGCTGGCGCATGCCGCGCCAGGGCGGCCACCAGGTGAACAGCTCGTCGTTGTGCGGGTCCATCGCGCGCCCGACATCGATGAGGCCGGCGTCGATCAGGCGGCCGATCAGCGCGCGCTCCTCGGGACGCGTGCCGATCTGATTGGGTTTGCGCTCCTTTGCGTGGATATCGCGGTCTTCAAGCGCGACGTTCAGATCGCCACAGATCGCGAGCGGTTCGCCCGCCTGACGTGCCCGGTCGGCCCACTCGGCCAACCGGGTCAGAAACCGGATCTTGGCGTCGTAGTCCTTGCCCCCGTTCGGCACGTAGGTCGCGGCGATGCGCACGCCCTTGACGACGCAGCTCGCGATGCGGAATTCAAAATCAAATTCCGGGTGCGTCACGTCGAGCGACGCCGACGCCGATCGCTTGACGAGCAACGCCACGCCCGAGTAGCCGCCGCTGCCGTGCCAATACGTCCGATAGTCACCGGCCAGCGCCGAATGGATCGGAAACTCCGGCACCTGCCCCGGCGACGCCTTGATTTCCTGCAGGCAGACGACGTCGGGCTGCTCGCGTTCCATCAGGTCGGTGAGCTGCCCGTGCCGCGCGCGAATGCCGTTCACGTTCCAGGTGATGAGCTTCATCTGTGTTAGGGCAAAGGGCAGAGGGCAAAGGGCAAAGGTAAAGGGGAAAGGCAAAAGGGAAGAGGTAGTTCAAAAAACAACACCCTGCCATTCCTCTTGCCTCCCTCTCCCTTTCCTCTTGCCTGCCTCTTGCCTCTACCCTTTTCCTTTTACCTCTGCCCTCTGCCCTTTGCCCTCTGCCCTAACAGATTTCTCTGAGTCCTCGTGTCAGTCGTCCCAGTCCCTCATCGACCGTGGCCTCGTCGAGCGCGCCGAACGAGACGCGCATGGCGCAGACGTCGGTCACGCCGAAGGCGTCGCCGGGAATCACGGCCACCTTGTGCTCGCGGACCAGGCGCTCGGCGAGCCGCATCGAATCCATCGAGGTACGCACGCGCACGAAATGGTAGAAGGCGCCGTGCACGTCGGCGGTCTCGCACGGCACCGACGGATCGGTGAGGGCCGCGTGCACCCGCGGCCGGAGCGCGCCGATGCGCGCGGCGTGGGTCCGCGGATACGACGACCCGATCTGCATCGCGGCGATTGCCACGCGCTGTGAGATCTGCGGAGTGCAGATCAGCAGCGTGTCCTGGATCTTGTTGACCGCCGGCCACAGCAACTCGGGGATCACCATGAAGCCGATGCGCCAGCTGGCCATCCCGTAGCCCTTCGACAACGAGTAGAGCGAGATCGTGTGCGCCTCGGCCCCGTCGATCGATCCGGGCGAGAAGTTCACGGTGTTGTCGTACGTGAAGTACTCGTAGGCCTCGTCATGAATGTGGAACACGCCGCGCTCGCGGCACAGGTCGTTTACCGCCCGCAGCGACATTTCCGAGTACACCGCGCCGGTCGGGTTGTTCGGCGAGCAGGTGACCACGGCGCGGGTGCGCGGCGTGATCGCGCGCGCGATCGCGTCCAGGTCCAGCTGATAGTCCGGCAGCGTCCGCACGCCCACCGTCCTGCAGTTGGCCATCGTCACCGCCATGCAGTGGTTGAAGTAGTAGGGCAGCGGAAAGATGAACTCGTCGCCGGGATCCGCGATGGCCAGCACGGCGTTCATGAAGCCCAGATTGCTGCCGGCAGTAATCACGGTGCGGCTGTGCGGTTGCACGCGGATGTGGTTCTCGGCGGCCAGCTTCGCTTCGAAGATGTCGACCAGCTCGGGCAGGCCCTCCACGCGGCCGTAGCGATGCTCATCGCTCGACTGCGGGAATTGCCGGGCCGCCTGCATCGCGGCATCGGGTGGCCCGTACGCCACCATGCCCTGGCCGAGCGAGATCGTGCCCGGCGTTTCCGCCATCCACTGCGTGACGATCGGAATGACGGGCGTTTGAACGGCGGTCAGGCGCGCGGATTCGCGAAACGGATCCGTCAACGTCACTTCGCCGGCTCTCCCACGAGCGCGAGCCACTTGCCATCGCGGCTGGCCGCCAATCGTGTGATCTTCGTCACGCCGGCCGAGGCCAGGTCGGCGATCTGATTCCATCCAAAACCCTGCCTCCACATCGACAACGTCGAGCCCTCGCCCATCAGCAAGCGCCGACCGTCGAGCCACGTCAGGTCTTCGCTGGCTCTGAGCGTGTCGGCCACGACCGTCGACACCACGTGCGTCTTTACGTCGAACTGCTTGATCTCCGATGACTGCGGCGACAATCGCGTGACGAAGCTCACGGTATTCGCGCCGGGCCGCATCAGGAGCGACCGGCCGATGTTCGACGCGATGGTCTCGGACTTCCCCGTCGTCGTGTCGATCACCTGCAGCGTATTGGGCGAGCCGCCCGCGCCCAGGATGAACGCGGCGATCTGGGTATTCGTGATCCAAACGTGGTATCCAATCAGTGCTTTTCCGTGCTGGTACGCCAGCCGCGGATTCGAGCCGTCGAGGTCGTACCGGAACAGCGACTGCTCCGCGCCGTGCACGCACACGAACGACTTGCCGTCCGGCGACACGAGCGGCGAGTACTCGTTCTCCGCGGTGTGCGTGAGCTGCACGAGCTGCTTCGTCGCGAGGACGTACTTGTAGATGTCGGTCTGTTTGCCGTCGCGACTTGATGTGAAGAGCACCGCCGACCCGTCGGGCAGAAACGACGGCTGGTTGTCGTAGCCGGGGCTGTTCGAGATATTGACAGGCGCCCCGACGGTCACCGACGCGCCGGTGGACACCAGCGGCGCCAGATACACCTCAGTGGCGGGGGGCGACTGGGCAGAGACAGTTGTTAAGGCAGAAGGCAAAAGGCAAAAGGCAAAAATCAGGAACGCGCTGCCGATCGCCAACAGTTTCCTTGGTATTGAAGACTGGGTAATTGGACTCACAACAACTCCATCAACTTTGCTTCTACCTTCGTTCACGATCTCACTTGTTTCGCCGCGCGATGCGCGTCGAGGACATACGGACCGAGACGCTTCGAAAGGTACACCTTCGCGTCCATTGGATCGTCGTTGTCCGCCAGCT
>JAKALV010000106.1 GCA_021824055.1 Acidobacteriota bacterium | reverse complement strand
GTTCAGCGCATCAGGCAACTCGACGGTCACCGCGACGTCGCCGGCGGGCACGGGCATCGTGGACGTCACGGTCACGGCAGCCGGCGGCCCGAGCGCCGCAAATGCCCAGAGCAAGTTCACGTACAACAAGCCGGCGCCGTCACTGACGAGCGTGTCGCCGAGTTCCGGGACGGCCGGCGTGACGACGACGATCACGCTGACGGGTACCGGCTTCGGGACCAGCCAGTCCGACGTAACGTCGGTGAAGGTCGGCACGACGACCGCGAGCAGTCCGACATGGGGCTCGTCGACATCCGTGACGGCCGTGGTCCCGGCGACGGTGGCAGCCGGGACGTACGACGTCACGATTACGACGACGGGCGGCACGAGCACGAAGACCAGTGCGTTCACGCTCACGACTCCCGCCGACGCCCCTACCGTGACGAGCATCAGCCCGACCAGTGGACCCGAGGGCGGCGGCACGAGCGTGCAGATCACCGGGACCAATTTTACGAGCGTGACCGGCGTGACGTTCGGGACCAGGAGCGCGACATCGTTCAGCGCATCAGGCAACTCGACGGTCACCGCGACGTCGCCGGCGGGCACGGGCATCGTGGACGTCACGGTCACGGCAGCCGGCGGCCCGAGCGCCGCAAATGCCCAGAGCAAGTTCACGTACAACCCGGCTCCGGCCGTGACTACGATCTTGCCAAGCCAGGCCGTGGTTGGCGAAAGCACACTTGTCACGATCACCGGGACCAACTTCGGAACCACCGGAGCGGACCTGACCGCAGTCAGTTTCTCGCCGGATGGCACGACCAAGACTGCGGCCGATTCCTTCACGCGGATCTCGGACAAGGAGATCAGGGCCAAGACCAAAGCCAGCTCTGGAACGGTTGGCCAGAAGATGGGCGCAATCGTCACCGTGAATGGTGTTGACAGTGCCTTCAACGCGACTGCCACGTTCACTTACGTTACGGCGTTGACCACCCCCCCCACCGTCAGCCAGATCTCTCCGGCGTCCGGGCCGGCCGCCGGCGGTACGACGGTGATGCTGTCTGGCGCAAATTTCGGATCGGATCCGAGTGACGTGGTGTCGGTCAAGTTTGGCCTCGCATCAGCGACCAGCGTCACTCGGAGTTCCAACTCAACGATCACGGCAGTCTCGCCGGCCGGCAGCGGATCTGTGGCGGTGACGGCCACGGTAAACGGCGTCACCAGCAGCTCGAGCGGCCCGACGTTCGCCTACGCTGGCGCGCCGGTCGTCACCCACATATATCCAGAGACAAGCACCGTGGCGACTCTTCCGATCACGATCACGGGAACGGGTTTCACCTGTCCGTGCACGATTCTGTCGGACGATACAGCTCTGCCAGGTTCACCTTTTTTCATCGGCACTTCGCTGATCCTCGGGAGCACCACGTTCTCGAACGGGACCCATGACATCCAGGTCCGCAACGCCAACGGCACCAGCGAGAAGAGCACGCTGGCTCAGATCACGATCGGCTCCGGACCGACGGTGACAGGCATTCTCCCTCACGCTGGTTCGACGGGTGGCGGCACCGCCGTGACGATCACCGGCAACAACTTCAGCGCCCAGTCCACGGTGAAGTTCGGGTCCATAGCCGCCACGGTCACCAGCGCTTCTGCAAGCAGCATTGTCGCTACCGCGCCGGCCGGAACCGCTGGCACCGTGGATGTGCTGGTCACCAACAACGTCGCGACGAGTCCCGCGACGTCGGCTGATCAGTTCACATACGCGCCCGTCACGATTCAGGGCGTCACGCCGGTGAGCGGCTCCGTCGGGGTGACCACGACGGTGACCATCACCGGCACCGACTTTGACAGTTCGGCTCAGGTGACGGCTTTGGAAAATGACTTTCAGGTGACCGTGATCAGCAGGTCGTCGACTCAGATCGTGGTCTCCATTGCTCCTCTCACCAGCTCGAGTCTGGCGAGGTTCAGAAAGATGGCGGCCGCTGGCCGCTCGACCTCAGTGCATCTGGTGGTCACGACCTCCGCGGGCAGCAGTCCGGTCACGACCGAGAGCGTCTTCACATTCACGCTTCCGCCGCTCGTGGACAGCGTGACGCCCACGACGGGGTCAACCACGGGCGGAACCGTGGTGACGCTCACGGGTTCCGAATTCACCGGCACGACCGACGTGAAGTTCGGGGCGACCTCCGCATCGGCGTTCACCGTTCTCTCGAACACAGTCCTCGTTGCCACAGCCCCGCCGCACGCGACAGGCACCGTGGACATTATCGCCACCAACGGTGGGGGCGCCAGCAGCGCGACCGCAGGGGATCAGTTCGTCTACGCGGAGGGCGTGCCGACGATGAACGAGTGGTTCACCATGCTTCTGGCGCTTGTCGCGGGCGGCATCGGGTACCTGAGCCTCCGCCGACGATCGCACGCCGAACATTCGTAGGGCGGGACGCCAGATTTTGCCGAGATTCGTTACAACCCATCGAGATGTCTGGCTCGGCGTCGCCGTCGTTGTGGCGATGTCCGCTGCCTACGTGTACTCGGGCGAGTTCACGCTGGACGCGTGGAGTTCCGCCTCGGACACAGCAGTCGTTCCCGTCGTCAACTGTGTGGCGCGCGATCCGGCGAACGCCGGCTCGTACATCGCCAGGTTCGGCTACGAGCGGACCGGCGGCTCGCCGGTGGCGCGCGTGCCCTATGCATCGGGCGGCGCCGCGCTCAACTACGTCAGCGTCGGCGGCAATCCGCTGCCGCCAAGATATGGCGTGCCGACGGCGTTCACGATCGGATCACATCAGGATCAGTTTTCGGTACGCGCTCTCGACACGCAGAGCATCACCTGGTGGCTGACGTCGGATGAGACCCGCTCAGTCGTGGCGACCAGCGCCACCGAGCCGGTGTGCGCGCCGGTCGGCCAGCCGCCAGCGTAGATTCGTCAGCGCAGTCGGCAGCAGCACGCGAGCCCAGTCCTGAAAGCTCCGCGGGTGGCGGAGCGCGTCACGCCAGGCGCGAAGCCACGCGGGAGTCCTGACGAGCGCCCGCGGCGTGAACGTCTCAGCGTCGGCAGCCACCAGAGCGCGGATCGTCGATGGGTGCGAACCCAGGTACGGGCGAATCGCCAGCGGGCCTTCGGGCACAGCGAAGTCCTGGATCGTCAGCGCGGACGGCCGGCCGTCGCTCAACTCGCGCAGCCGATTGGCGCGCGCCACGCGCCCCTCGGCCGGCCCCGCCCATCCGTAATGAAAGATCCGCGCGCCGGACCGCGCCTTGATCACGCCGCGCGTGGTGTCTCCGCGGCGGCGCACGAAGCCCGCGGCATCGCCGGCCGACTCGATGCCGATCCCGGTCCGCACCACGCGAACCGCGCGCGGATAGAACGCGCGCCAGTCGTTCGCGATCCAGCGGTACGAGCGATAGAAATGCAGGTAGTCGAACAGGAGTCCCTCCGTGTCGCGCGCGAGATGATCCCGCATCGCCCGGCGGAGCCGTTCGTGATCGTCCTCATGGATGAGCTCGTCGGCCTGCAGATAGATCGCCCACGCGCCCGTGCATTGCGCCAGCGCGATGTTGGTCTGGCGCGCGAGCTCGACGCCGCCAATGCCAACCGGCTGCCAGGGACGTCGCAGAATTCTGATGCGCGGATCGCCAATTGCCTCAACGTCCGGTCCGCTCTCGTCATCGTCATCGGCGATGACGACGATGAACTCGTCCACGATGGGCAAAACGGACCGGATTGATTCGATGAACGGATATCCCAGCGGGCCCGCGTGTCTGAGAATGGTGAACGCGGACACTTTCACGGCTCAGTACCGCCGCGCGTAGCTGTCGGTCCACAGACCGAGTTGGCGCGCGCCGAGCAGGCCGCGCCCGGCCATCGATCGGAGTCGCTCGCCGAGGGACACCGCGGGCACCGGTCCCGCAGGGCGGTCTCCGATCGTTGATCCGCCGGCGATCGCGTGATCCGGCGTGATGCAGGGTGGCGTGACGGCGGCGAGCCGCGCGCCGGCGGCCGGTGCATATCCAGTGACCCAGTCCATCGGCATGCGCAGCGGCCGCGCGGACGCGAGCAGCCGCTCGGCGCCACGGCGGGTGATGACATACGCGTACGCGCCCATCGCAAACTCGGCGACTCGCGCGACACGGCGGCGCCCGGTCAGCGGCGACGACCACAGACAGGTGGCCACGCCCTCGATGGGCGCCCGTCGCGCGGAGTGATGGCCGAGCAGAAGAACGTCCCAGTGCATCCGTCGCGCGCCCGTCGGTGAAGTCTCGAGAGCGCGAAGCACCTCGGCGCAGTCATCGCTCAGCTGAACGTCGTCTTCACACACACACGCGACGGCCAGGTTCTCGCGGACGATGCGGCTGAGCACCGCGAGGTGGCTTTCGAGGCACCCCACTTCGCCGCGTGTCAGCGCCCGTCGCAGATGGGGCTGGTAGGTGGTCAGCAGCGGCAGGTCTCCGAGATCGTGACCATCGATGGCTGTGACCAACTCGTACGACAGGCCCAGCGCGTCGAGCGCGCGGGCGCACCGCTGTCGTCGTTCGACGGAATGCGGCAGATTGATCACGAACACGGGGAGGGACATCTGCTTGAGTCAGATACCATATCAGCCACCGTGGCTTCCGCCGTTTTCGTCGTCATCACCACGATCAATGAGCCCACGCCCGCGGTCCGGGGGTTCTGCCGGATCCCGGGGCATCGCGTCGTCGTGGTCGGCGATCGCAAGACGCCCGCGAACTGGCGCTGTCCGCCGGCGGTGTACCTTGGACCGGAGGCGAGTGCCGGCCGGCTCGCGGCGGCGCTGCCGTGGAATCACTACAGCCGGAAGATGCTCGGATACCTCCACGCGATTCGGCTCGGCGCGGACGTGATCTACGACACCGACGATGACAATGTGCCCAAGCCGGAGTGGGACATTCCGCCGTTCGACGGCGTCTACGACGCCACGCGCGAGGACCTGGGCTTTGTGAATCTCTACGCGTCCTTCACGGATCAGCGCATCTGGCCGCGAGGGTTTCCGTTGCCGCGCATTCGCGACGTCGCGGGCGTGGTGCCGGACGCCGCGCTGACGCCACAGGCCGCGCAGGTGGGCGTGTGGCAGGCGCTGGCCGACGGCGAACCGGACGTGGACGCCATCTATCGTCTGGTGGATGGCGCGCCGTGCGCCTTCCGATCACGCGCGCCCATCGTCCTCGGCGTCGGCACGGTGTGTCCGTTCAATACGCAGTCGACGGCCGTGCGGCGGGCGTTGTTTCCGCTGTTGTACTTGCCGTCGACCGTCACGTTCCGCTTCACCGATATTCTTCGTGGACTGGTCGCGCAGCCCATCATGTGGGCGGCCGGATACCGGCTGGGCTTCACACAGGCGACCGTCGTGCAGGAGCGCAATCCGCACAAGCTGCTCGCGGATTTCGCTGACGAGGTGCCGATGTATCTCCACGCCGAGGAGGTGCCGGACCGGGTCAGCCGCGCGATTCGTCCGGACGCGTCGGTCGCGGAGAACCTGACACGCGCGTATGCCGCGCTCGCCGACGCCCGCATCGTGACGGCCGCCGAATCGGACCGGCTGAGCGCCTGGCTCGATGATCTGACGCCGGCGGCCGCCGGCCCCACGTGAGATGAAGCGCTTCCTGTACCTCGCGCAGGTCGAAGGCGTGCTCCCCGATCGCCTTCGCGTGTTGCAGTCGGACGACAGTGACATCCGGTTTGTCTCCTGGCGAACGCGGTCTGCCGACCCGCGCGGCATCTTCTATCCGCACAGCTCGTGGACCGAAGGTCGCAATCGCCTGTTCAAGGAAATCGCCGGCACGGGTTACGAGTACTACATCTTCCTGGACGATGACGTGGAGATGCATGTGCGGGATGGACGTCCGGGCAACGGATGGCGGGCGTTTGAAGCGTTTCTCAGTGAGTACGAGCCGGCCGTGGGCGTGGCCCGCTACATGTGGCACCTGCAGGGAGGCGTTCTCGACCTGTCGCTACCGGTGCAGGGCATCCGGTTTTTCGACGCCCTGGTCAACGCCTTCCATCGCGAGGCTGTCCACGCACTGTTGCCGTACTACGACGGGCTGGACCGGTACTCGGAATGCTATTCGCAGAGCATCCTGTGCTCGCAGGCCGCGGCGCTCTATCCGGGGCACGTGCTGCAGTGCAACGGCGTTGAAGTGGTGAATCTGCATAGCCGCAGACCCGAGCGCGAGTATCTCTACTGCCGGGCCGAGGATCTGTTTCTGGCGTCGCTCAAAGATCCGCAGCAGTACGCCGCCTTCCTGCGACTGACCAAGAGCGGCCTGTCGAAGCATGTGACGCTCGGTGAGCCGCAACGGAAAGGCGCGACCTCCTACGCCATCGCCGAGCGAGAGCTGGAGCGCATGTTCGACGTGTCGCACCCGCTGTGGGTCCGGCAGAGAGAGCTGGCCGCGCTGCCGAAGGCATCGGCGTTCTTCAGCGACCGTGCCGATACCGACCGCGCGCGCGCGTGGAAGGCGGAGAAGGCCTCGCGCCTCGGGCCGCCGATGGTGCCGTCATGGCGTGAACGCCTTCGCTCGGTTGCCGTCAGGGGCGTGCAGTGGAGCCTGCACCGGTCAGCGATGCTGCGTGCGATCAATCGCGGCCGGAAGTCGTTCGGGCACCGCGTGCGTCAGGCCCGCGCCAATGTGCATGAGCGTCAGCGCCGGCGACTGGCCGCGCCGGCCGACCGCGAGATCGCCGCCCGCTGGGCCCGCTGGCGCGCGGAGCCCGGCATCGTCTATGACGTGCCGGACGTGTTGACGGCGTTGCGATGGTGTGGCTGGGCGCTCAGCCGGATCACCGCGCCGCATCTGACGATGATGGACGTCGGCGGATTGCATGACGACACCGTGCGCGGACTGGTGGACGCGATGCCGCGGCAGCCGATCCTGTCGATTGCCGTGAGCGCCGGCGCGCATCCGAAATACCTGCACTACGGTGAATTTGCGATGGCCGAGGTGTCGAGCGGCCCGGAAGACCCGGCGATTCCGCGCTATCGCCTCTCGACGTTGATCCGTCAATTCGGCCTCGACCGCGACGTCATCCACTTTCTGGCGATCGACGCTCAGGCGTCCAACCTCGACGCGCTTCGCAGTCTGGATGCCTACGCGCGCGCGTGTGTGTGTCTGCGCATTCGCCTGCGGCCCGCCGACCGCGCCGGCGTTGAGGCGCTGGGCTTCCGCCTTCTTGCGGTTACGCCGGCCGGGACGGACCAGGCGGCCGACCTGCTGTTCGTCAACGTCGATGCGCTGGCGCGCCAGACGTCACGTGATGCCCGGGATTGACGACGGCCCTGGATGGGTGCCCCCAGTAGAGTCCGTACTTGGGCGCGCGATAGAAGAACGCGACCGGGTCAGCGGGTGAGTGGAAGCGGCCGCGCGCCAGATCACGGCGCACGAAGAAGGCGTTGACGCCGGCGCGCTCGCAGCCCACGAGCGCGTACCCATGCTGCTGCATCATCGAGGTGAAGGTCTTCAGTGACGCGCCGAAATAGTTCGACTGATCCCAGCGGAAGTCGGGCGCGTAGTCGATGACGAAATCCTCGCCGCGGGCAAAGAACGCGTTGTACTCCACAACGAGCACCTTGGGGTGATATCGCTCCAGAATGCGCTCGGCGATCCAATAGTCATTGCCGTCAACGTCGATGGACAGAAGATCGAGATCGTCCGGCACGCCCTGTGACGCCAGCAGATCGAGGATGTTCTCGCGCGTGACGAAGCGCTCCAGCAACACGATGGCGGCGGCATGCGTCGCGATGGCGGCGCGCGCGTGCTCGCAGTGCTGCGGCACGCGCTCGAGCCACAAGCCCCGCCAGCCCTGCCTGGCCAGCGCCAGCGTGTTGTTCTCGCGGCCGTGCTCCACGCCAAACTCGACAAAGTACCCATGGGACACGTTCAGGCGGCGGAAGATCTCCGCCAGCACGCCGTCCTCTCCGTGCTGCGAGAACGTCCGCGCCTCACACCGATCCAGCAACTCCGGATGGCGCCGCCGCTGCAGGGCCTCTCGCCATGCGTGATAACGACGGCGCGGCCAGTAGAGCAGCCGCAACAGCCGCCGGCCGCCCGGGACGCGGTGATAGAGGAAGCGCTGCAGGGCGACGGGCATGTGCGTCGTGTCGACAACGTCGTTATACACTTTTTGCGTTGCCGTCTCTGGCCCGATCCCTTCGCGCGCTCCGTCGCGGTGTGCTGATCCGCGGGCTGTCCTGGATGTCCCGACGCCGGCAACGCCTCCTCTGCTGGCACGCGATGGCGGCCGCCGGCGTGAGCACCGTCACCTGCACGCGCGGTGGGCTGACGTGGCGCGTGCCGGTCGGTGACGCGCATATCGGCTTCGGGCTGTTCGTGGATGGCGGATTCGAGCAGGACAAGATCACTGCGCTGCTGACGTGGTTGTCGGCGCGAGGCCGCGCGCCGGGTCCCGATGATGTGGTCGTCGACATCGGTGCGAACATCGGCAGCACCAGCATTGTCATGGCCCGCGCCCGCGGCTGCCGCGTGCTGGCCATCGAGCCGGCCCACGCGAACTTCGAGTTGCTCCGCGACAACGTCGAACTCAATGACCTGCAAGAGCGCGTGATGCTGGTGCACGCCGCGGTGATGCCGTCGCGGGGCACGGTCATGGTCGAGGCCGGCGATGACATCGGTGCCGCGGCCGTGAGGTCGGCGACCGAGTCGGGCCCTCCGGCCGTCGGCGGCGCTGCGGTGACGACGGCCGCCGGGATGCCGTTGGCCGATGCGTTGTCGCTGGCCGCGGTGCTTCCGTCCGAGGTGTCGTTGGTCTGGGCCGACGTGCAAGGCTCGGAGACCACCGTCATCAACACCGGCGCCGACCTGTGGGAACGCGGCGTGCCCCTGTGGGCCGAGTATGAGCCGGGCCTGCTCGCGCGCCACGGCGGCGTGGAAGCGTTCTTCGCCGCGGCCGGGACGCACTTCGACCGCTTCATCGAAGCCCGGGACCTGCTCACGCGCGGTGCGGCGGCCGTGCCGCAGTCCACCGCGCGCCTGGCCGAGGTGTTGTCTCGCGAGCCGCTGCAGACCGACGTGTTGCTCCTGCCCGCTCGCTTCCAGTCCTGACGGTGCGTGCGGCGTAAAGCCCGCCGCCTACTAAAGGCCATTCGGAAACAGCCGGCCGAACAACGCGGTGTTCACAAAGAGCAGGTCGGCCTCCGGCGTGACGCCAAAGGGCCACACGCCAAGCAGGCGAAAGCCCGCAGCCTCCAACGCCGCTCGATCTTCCACAAAGGTGCTTTGGCCTTCGTAGAGACATCGCTCGACGTCGTGCGGCGTGCCGGAGTACACGGTCTCGATCTGGACAAACAGGCAATTCCGCGTGAACTCGTCGAGACTGAGAAAGACGTCCAGGTCGGATCCCTGCGCGTCGATCTTGAGAAAGTGCACGACCTCGTTCGCGAGATCGAATCGTCGAATGATCGTGGACAGACGACAGCAGGGAACGACGAGCGTCTCGATGGTGTGATCGATCGGCTCATTCGCGAAATACCGGATGCCGTCGATGTGTGACCGGTCATAGACGATGTGGCCGGGAATGATCTTCTTCAGCGAGCTGCAGTCGGACGACTCCTGCAGAAAGAAGGACGCCGGACCCTCGGCGCCATTGGAGATGGCCGTGGCCACGAACGCGGAATAGTCACGCTCGGCGCGACAGTCAACGGGATCGATGCCGATGGAGAACACCGGTGGCGTCAGGCCGGACGCGCGCGTGAGGGCATGCAGCACGTCGCCTCTGGCCGCGCCAACGTCGATGAAGACCACGCGCGCGGGCCCGAGCCGGTTCAGCGCGACGACCACCCAATCGAGCAGCGCCGACGTCGTCGCAACGGTGAAGACCGCATCCGGCGTCGACAGCCAGCGGCGCCATTGCCGCCGCGCTGTCCATCGACGCCGGTGAAGCGCCGCGGCGCCGCGAACGGTTCGGAGCCAGGCCCTCACACGGCGGCCAGCTCGACCAGCGCGCTGAAGTCGGGGCGGCGACGCCGCAGGTCTTCGAACGAGCCGATGTCCACGACACGGCCGCTCGCGAGCCAGACCAGCCGATCGCAGGACTTCACGCTGCTCAGTCGATGCGCAATCACGACGATCGTTTTGACGCTGCGCAGCGTGTTGATGGTGCGGGTGATTTCGGCTTCGGTCTCGACGTCGAGCGAGGCGGTCGCTTCATCGAAGATGAGCACATCGGGATCGTGATAAAGCGCGCGCGCGATGGCGATGCGCTGACGCTCGCCACCCGAGAGCCGGATGCCGCGTTCGCCGACGCGGGTGTCGAGGCCGCCGGAGAGCCTGGCGACGAACGGCTCGAGCTGCGCCGCCGCCAGCACCGCGCGCATCCGCTCGTCGTCCACGTCGGCATCGC
>JAKALV010000105.1 GCA_021824055.1 Acidobacteriota bacterium | reverse complement strand
GTCGCCGTCGAAGGCGAACGGCGGGTTGATTGGACCGATCAATATTTCCGAGCTGGCGCCGCAGGTGCACGACATCATCGACAAGATGAAGCCCGGCGATGTCTCCGAGCCGATCCGCACGCCGAACGGCTATCAGCTCATCAAGCTGGAAACGCGCACCGAGTCGGCGCCGGAAGATTTTGACAAGGTGCGCGAGGACATCGCGAACAAGGTGGGATCGTCGCGTCTGGATGTCGAGCAGAAGAAGTACATCGACAAGTTGCGGGCACAGGCCATCATTGAATGGAAGAACGAAGAGCTGCACAAGTTGTACGACCAGAAGCTGGCCGCGCTCAACAAGTAGGCGGACCGTTCGTGTCGCAGTGGTACGCCATCTGGACCCGCTCGCGGCACGAGCAGGTCGTGCGCGAGCAGCTGGAACGCAAGGGGCTGGAAGCCTTCCTGCCGACGGTCACGCGCTGGAGCCATTGGAAGGACCGCAAGAAGCAGGTCGACTGGCCGCTGTTTCCCGGCTATTGCTTCGCGAAGTTCTCGCTCGACGACCGGCTGGCGGTGATGAAGTCGACCGGGGTCGTCAGCATCGTGGGATTCGGCGGCGAGTTGACGCCGATCCCCGAGCACGAAATCATCGGTATCCGAACGCTCATTGAAACGGATCTGCAATTCGACCCGTGCCCGCTCATCAAGGAGGGCATGATGGTGGAGGTGACGCATGGTCCGTTGCGCGGCGTCGTCGGCCGGCTGGTCCGCAAGGGCGCACACGCGCGACTGGTGCTGTCCGTCGAGCTGATCGGACAGGGTGTTTCAGTGGAAGTGGATGCGGGGGACGTCAGGCCGTACTAGTCCAGGGTCCAGAGTCCAGGGTCCAGAGTCCGGGGGCCTGGGGCTTGGGTCCGGCAGAAGACATATGAAGATTGGATCGATCACGCTCGAACATCCTGTCGCGCTGGCGCCGATGGCCGGCATGACCGACACGGCGTTTCGCCGCCTGGTGAAGCGGCGGGGCGGGTGCGGGCTTGTGGTCACCGAAATGGTCAGCTCGGAAGGATTGGTCCGCGGGATCGACCGCACGCTCGAGTACGCCGAGTACACCGAAGAAGAACGCCCGGTCTCGATTCAGATCTTCGGCGGCGATCCTTCGAAGATGGCCGATGCCGCGCAGATCGTGGAAGGCATGGGCGCGGATGTCGTCGACATCAACATGGGCTGCCCGGTCCCCAAGATCGCCAAACATAATGCCGGCTGCAGCCTCATGCGCGAGCCGGAACACGCGGCGAGCGTGGTGCGCGCGATGGCGAAGGCGGTAAAGATTCCGGTCACCGTGAAGATGCGCGCGGGCTGGAACGAGCACGAGATCAACGCGCCGGAACTGGCCCGCATGGTGGAGGACGCCGGCGCGGCCGCCATTGCGGTGCATGGCCGAACGGCGGCGCAGTCGTACTCCGGCGAATCGGACTGGGAACTGATCGCGCGCGTGGCCAGGGCGATCACGATTCCAGTGTTCGGGTCCGGTGATTGTGTTGACCCGGGGCAGGTGGTCTCGCGACTGGCGCAGAACGCCGCTGGCGGGGTCCTGGTGGGCCGTGGGGCCTTGCGCAACCCGTGGATCTTCCGACAGGCTGCGGCCCTCGCTGCCGGCCGGGAGCCTGAACCGGTCTCACTGCAGGACCGCGGGCAGTTCCTGCTCGACTATCTCGACTTGCTCCTGACCGAGCGCGTCAACGAAGCGGATGGCTTTCGGCACGTGGCGCCGGGCTTCGGTGAGTCCGCGCCGGCTCGAGGCCGTGAAAAATGGGTCATCAATAAACTGCGAGCCCTGAACTCCTGGTACACCAAAGGACTCGCCGGAGGCTCTCAGCTCAGGGTAGCCATCAACTCGGTGGAATCCATCAGCCAGTTGAAATCAACCATTAGTGAATTTTTTGTCATTAACCCAAAAACAGTCAACGTCGAGGATCATCGTCCTCTCGCAGTACTGCCAGAATAGCTGACCGACCTTCACGTGAAGCGGATGCTCAAGGTACACCTTCAGCCCGGCAACATCATCAAATTCGACTACTGAAGCATACGAATAGGCCGAATCACCAATTGTTTGCTCGTACGCTGCGCCGACCTTCTGTCTGAGGCCGACAAACGATCGTCTCACCGTGGCAATCTCGCTGACGGCGACGTGTATCACGTTCAGGAACATGTCCCGCTCCGCCACTGTGGCGCCGCTCTTCGGTTCGAAGAGAACAACGTGCGCGATCACTCCTTCGGTCTCCTGGGGCCCTTCGGCGGCCCCCCGAACGTCTTCGGACCACTCCACGGTCTTCGCTCACCAAAGGGCTTGCCGGCGCCAAACGGTTTGCGCGTCCCAAACTTCTTCGGCCCGGCCCACGCCTTCGACTCGCCAAACGGTTTCTTTTCACCAAAGGTCTTGCGCTCGCCAAAGGGTTTCTTGACCCACGGCTTGCGCTCTCCGGCAGGCGCGCCCTCGCCACGAGGCGCAGCGTCTCCAAACTTCTTTGGACCGTTCCATGGTTTGCGTTCGCCGAACGGCTTGCGCTCGCCAAACGGCTTCTTGCCAGCGTCGCCGAATTTCTTCGGGCCGCTCCAGGGCTTGCGCTCTCGGAATGGAGGGCGAGGTTCACGTGGGCGATCCGGCCGAGGCGATGGCGCAGGGGCGCCGGGCGGCGCGGCGGGTCCATTGTTCATGGTCAGCCGTTCCTTGAAGCGCGCCCGCCGTTGGTCTCGCGTGATCTGGTACTTCGCCCGCGGATCCTTGTGATCACCACCCGGCCGCCAGTCGCGTTTGCGCTCTTTCCGGAATCCGTCCCGCTCGCGCTCCCGCGCGCCGGCCTGTTCCTGGGTTTCAAAAAAACGTGTGCCGTCGAACCAGCGGATCACCGCCTCCGGCTGCTTGCGCTGCAACTGGCGCAGCGTCGGCATCAGGGTCTCCTGGTCGCGCGCGCGGAACGACGTCGGCACGTTGCCAACCACAATCACCCAGTACATTCCAGCTCGAGCCATGTTGGTTCTGCTTCCTAGCGCCGTTCGAGGCGCTTCAATTTCTCGATCAACGTTGTGCGTTTAAGCCCGAGCAGTTCCGCGGCTTGTCTCTTGTTGCCGTTCGTCCGGGCCAACGCCTGGCGGATGCGGCCGTGTTCATAGCGGGAGACCTCGTCGTCGAGCACGGTGCCGCCTTCCGGCAACTCCAGTTCATCCACCGGCCGGGGCGTCTGCGCGTGGCGCACTTCCTCCGGCAGATCGGCCGCCTCGATTTGCGCGCGTCCCGGCGACAAGGAGAACGCGCGCTCGATCACGTTCTCGAGATGCCGCACGTTGCCCGGCCAGTCGAACGCCATCAGCGCCTGTTGCGCTTCCTGCGAGACGCTGACGCGCCCGCGCGCCGGCAGCGTCTCTTTCGCCAATCGGTCGAGAAAGTACTGGGCCAGCAGGGGAATATCGGCGCGGCGCTCTCGCAGCGACGGCAAACGGATCGGAATCACGTTCAGGCGGTAGAAGAGATCCTCGCGGAACGCGCCGGACTCGACCATCTTCTTCAGATCGGAGTTGGTCGCAGCCACCACACGCACGTCGACGCGAATGGTCTGTGAATCGCCGACGCGCTCGAATTCCCGCGACTGCAGCACGCGCAGGAGCTTGGCCTGCAGTGCGGGGCTCATCGTGCCGATTTCATCCAGGAACAACGTGCCACGATGCGCCTGTTCCAGCCGGCCCTGGCGATTGACCACGGCGCCCGTGAACGCGCCGCGCACATGGCCGAACAACTCGGCCTCGAGAAGCGTTTCGGGAATGGCGCTGCAGTTGATCGCGACGAATTTCTGCGCGCGGCGCGGGCTGGCGTCGTGCAGCCCGCGGGCGGCGAGTTCCTTGCCCGTGCCGGTTTCGCCGGTGATCAGCACGGTGCTCGTCGTCGCCGCCACCGTGTGGAGCAACTCGAACAACTTCATCATCACCGGCGTGCGGCCGATCATGCCGTCGATGCTGTAACGGTCGCGCAATTGCGCCCGGAGGTACGCGTTCTCGGCGCGCAGCCTCCGCCGCTCGATCGCCGTATTCAGTTCGTGCCGCAATTCCTCAAACTGGAACGGCTTGGTGATGAATCCTTCGGCCCCCTGCCGCGTGACCTCGACCGCCTCGCGCACGGTGCCGAAGCCGGTGATCACGATCGCAATGATGTCCGGATAGCGCGAGAGCGCCTCGTCGAGCAACTGCCGGCCGTCCACGCCGGGCAGGCGCAGGTCAGTAATCAGGATGTCGAAGGCGAATTCGGCCAGCCGTTCCAGCGCCAGCTCACCGGTTCCGGCCTGCTCCACCACGAATCCCTGCTCGGCCAGTTGCTCGGCGATGGCCGTCCGAAACCCTTCCTCGTCGTCGACCAGGAGCAGGTGCGATGGGTTTTCAGAGGAACTCATGGGGCGACGACATTTTGACACACCCCGCCGGTCTATAGCTGGTTCGCAGGCCCGCCGATAGTTTCAATCGAATATGAACACCGTCGAGCGTCAAACAGTCTCTATTCCTCGCGCCTGTGAGTTGGTCAGCGTGAGCCGCCGCACGATCTATAACTGGATGACCAGCGGCAAGGTCCAGTACGTGAGGACCGCCGGCGGCTCGGTCCGCATCTTTGCCGACACGTTGTGGCGAGGTCCAGAGGCCAAGTCTGTGGACCCCTGGACTGACGAACTGCTGCGTCGGGGCGCATAGGTGCCCGATCCTGACCTCAATCAGCTCTTCCACGCGCTGAACAATCAACTCGGCGTCATCCTGGCCAACGCGGAGTTGCTGGAGCATCGGCTGACGGACGAAGGGCAAAAATCACGCGCCGGGCAGATCGTTTCCGGCGCGCTTGACGCCATCGGCACGGCGAAGAAGATCAAAGCCCTGACCGTCCAGCCCTAACCAATCGCGTCAGAAGAATGACGTGACCGGTTGACACGCGTCATTGTATTGACGCGAAGGAACAGTTCCGCACGCGATTTCACAGTGCTGCACGGCGCTGCAATAACCCGCTAACTCATTGACAGAACAAAAGTTAACGCAGATATACCGGCACGCTGGAGGTTTGTCTTTTCTTCGCCATCCGGCTTGGCATTGCCATTGCGGAAGGGGGGCGTACCGGCCCACGTGTTCGGGCCGGCTCTTGGAGGTTTCCCATGCGTCGCGCTCCGCTCGCCACCGACCAGCAAGACCGTGTGATCGCCAGCCTTCCGTTTGTGGAGTCTCTGGCGAGACGAATGGCGTCGACGATGCCCCACTCTATTGATGTGGGCGATCTCGTCCAGGACGGCGTCCTGGGTCTGATGGACGCGGCCCACCGCTACGACGAAGGGCGCGGCATCAAGTTCGAGACGTTTGCCGAGCGCCGCGTGCGAGGCGCGATGATCGATGCGCTACGCCGCGACGCCTGGCCGAGAGGCGTTCGCCGCGTGCGCCGCGAGCTCGAGGCCGCGCGCGAACAGCTGCGCCGTGAACTCGGCGCCGAACCGACGATGGCCGATCTGGCCGCGAAGGTGGGCACGGACACGGTCCGATTGGAGCGGACGATCGTGCGGATCAATACGATCGAGTCGACGTCCGCCATCGCCAATCTGGATACGATCGATGCGACCACCCTGCCGGCGGTGCTCGTGCCGAGCGAGCCGATGTCGCCCGATATGACCTACGCGCAAATTGAGGTGCGCGAGAAGATCCGCGCCGCCATGCGCGCGCTGCCCTCCCGTGAGCGCAAGATCATCTCGCTCTACTACTTCAAGGACGCCACGATGAAAGAGATCGGCGACGCCATCGGCGTCAACGAGTCTCGCGTTTCGCAGTTGCACGCCCGCGCGATCAGCCGCCTGAAGACGGCCCTGGGCGTTGACGCGGAAGCGTTCCTCACGCCGACACTGCCGAAGAAATCGAAAGCGGCCGCGCCGGTTACCCGACTGTCTCTCGTGCGACGCGGACGAGATCTCGCAGCCTGAAGGGTTTGGCGAGCCACCGGCATCCGCTCTCTTCGAGGAAGCGCTCGGCATCGGTGCCCGCCACGTCTCCGGTCACAAACACCATGTGTTTGCTGAGCGCAGGATGGGTGCTCGAGAGCCGTCGGAACAACGACGGGCCGTCCAGTTTCGGCATCTTCAGGTCACACACGATCAAGTCGTAGGGCTGGCGCTCGATCCACGCGAGCGCCTCCTCGCCATTGGCGGCGCGGTCCACCACGAAGCCTTCGTCGCCGAGCGCGTCGGCCACGGCCTGTCCGAGCGCCGCCTCGTCTTCGACCACCAGCACGCGCGTGCCTTTGGGCACATCCGGCGCGGGGCGCGCGGGAATCGGCGAGCCCATGCGCCGCGGGGTTCCGCCCACGGGCAACTCGAGCGTGAACGACGCCCCGCGGCCGCCGGCGGAGGCCACGCTGAGGCTCCCGCCGTGCTCCTGGGCGATGGCGTACGCCACCGTCAACCCGAGGCCCGTGCCTTTGCCCACTTCCTTTGTGGTGAAGAACGGATCGAAGATCCTGGCCTGCACATCGGCCGGCACGCCCGGGCCATCGTCGCTCACTTCCAGCTTGACGACCTCATGCTCCGGGTCATGCCATGACCGCAGGATCAACGTGCCGCGTCCGTGCGCGCCCAGCATGGCCTGCTCGGCGTTGATGATCAGGTTGAGCAGCACCTGCTGGAGCTGGTGCGGATCAGCGAACACCGGCGGCAAGCCGGAGGCCAGGGCTTCAAGAATCACCACGTTGGCCACGCGTTGTTCGTAGGCGCGCAACGCCAGCGTGTCCCGCACCACGTGATTCAGATCCACCATCGTGCGCGTGGTGTGGCGCTTGCGCGCGAAGGTCTGCAGGTTCCGCACGATGCGGGCCGCGCGCTCGGCGGCATTGTGAATGGCGTCGAGGTCGCGCCGCGTGGTGTCGTCGAGCGGCTTTCCGGTCAGGCGCTCCGCGCACGCGAGGACGGTGGCGAGCGGGTTGTTCAGTTCGTGCGCCACGCCGCTCATGGTCTGGCCCAGCGCGGCGAGTTTCTCGGCCTGCAGCAGCTGGTGGTAGAGATCGCGCGCCTGGTCCTCGAGTTTCTTGCGCTCGGTGACGTCGCGCATCACGGCTTCAATGCGCAGCGAGGAATCTGACGGCGCCGCCGCGGCCCGCGCCGTCACCTCAACCCACATCGCGGAACCATCGGCGCGCCGCAGCCGCAGCAGGTAATCGCGCGCGGAGCCGTCGCGGGCGAGTTGCTGGACAAAGGCCGTCCGCGCCTGTTCGTCGACGAATCGCGCCGGATCGAACGGCCGCACGTCCGCGACCGGCACATCGTCGGCCCATCCGAACATCAAGCGGAGGTGCGGATTGGCGGCCAGCGTCACGGTGGGGCCGGTGGCTGGAGCCACCAGTCCGATGTAGACGCCCTCGTGAACAGCTTCAAACAGTTGCGCGAACGTGTCGCTGGGCAGGGAAGCGTTCGGGACGGTGGCCACGACGCCGGCTCAGTCTTTGGAACCGCCGCCGCGCGGGACCGGCGGGGTGGGCGTATGTCCTTCGTAGAGGCCGGCGTATTTCTTTTCGATCAACTGGCGGATCTGGGCCACGCTGGCGCCCGCGTTGTACATCTGCATGGTTTCGGTCGCCACGTCCAGACAGATTTCGCAACCGGCGCCGTGATTGTCCCAGGTGATGGTGCCCTGGTGGCGACCCGCGACGAAGCAGGATTCGTTGCTTGTGTGACCGCCACGCTCGCAGCCGCAGAAACACGGCACGTAGCTGATCACTTCCGGGTGCCGCGCCGCGAACTCGTACGCCGCCTTGACCACCGCCAGGGGACGGGGAGCCGCCGGCGCGCCGGCGGGCAGCAGCGGCAGATCGGCGGCGACAAACAACGGGTTGTCGCTGTTGTTACCCACGGGCGCGGCGCTCTGTCCCATCGTGCTGACGCCCGGGGCGATGACGCCCTGGGCCGCGCTGTCCGGCGGCGCGGCGTTCTTCGAGCACGAGGCCGCAACCAGCAGGGCCGCGGCGACCAACAACCGTCGTGAGCGCATGCGAAATCTTAACATCTGGCGATACACTGAATCTTCATGTTCACGGCGGACTTGCTCGACGGACAGACGGCCATCATCACCGGGGGCGGCACCGGCCTCGGCCTGGCGATGGCCCGCCGTTTTGCCTCGCTTGGCGCGAACGTCGTCCTGGCGAGCCGCAACCAGTCGCATCTTGACGACGGCGCCGCGACGATCGTGACGACGGTTCCGGACGCCCGGGTACTGACGGTCGCGATGGATGTGCGCCGGCCTGACGACGTGGACCGGATGGTCAACGAGGCCGTCGGCCGATTTGGCCGCGTGGACATTCTCATCAACAACGCGGCCGGCAATTTCGTGTGCAAGGCCGAAGACCTGTCGCCGAATGGCTGGAACTCGGTGATCAACATCGTGCTCAACGGCACGTTCTACTGTTCGCGCGCGGTGGGGCGCCACATGATCGCCGGCGGTCACGGCGGATCGATCGTGTCGATCCTGGCCAACTACGTGTGGACGGGCAGCGCCGGCACGATTCACTCGGCGGCCGCCAAGGCCGGAGTGATGTCGATGACGCAGACGCTGGCGGTTGAATGGGCGCGCCACAAGATCCGCGTGAATGCCGTGGCGCCGGGGCCGATCGAATCGCCGGGCGCCGCGAAGCAGCTATGGGCGTCGGAAGCCGACGTCGCGCGCATCACCGAGATGGTGCCGCTCAAGCGATGGGGGCAGCCGAGCGAAGTGGCCGACGCGGTCACGTTCCTCGTGTCGCCGCAGTCCGGCTACATCACGGGCGATGTGCTCACGATCGACGGCGGCGCGTGGCTCGGGCGCGGCACCTTCGGGTTTGTATCCTGATGGCGATCTTCCGGCTGCCGCCCATCGCCGAAATCGACGGCTCCGCCTCCGGCTGGGGCTTCTTCCTGTGCGCGCAGAAAGACCTGCGGCCCACCAAGAACGGCGGCAGTTACCTGTCCCTGATGCTGCAGGACGCCACGGGCGAGATTGCCGCGAAGGTCTTTGACGGCGCCGAGTCGCTCAACACCCAGTTCAACAAGGGCGACTTTGTGAAAGTGCAGGCGCGCGGCAACGTGTTCAAGCAGCAGGTCGAGCTGGTGCTCGAGAATATCCGGCGCGTGAATGCCAAGGACGCCGCCGACGGGTTCCGCGAGGAAGACTGCATTCCGAGCTCCCCGCGTCCGATCGCCGAGATGTGGCAGGAGCTGCTGAACCGGATCGCCGGGGTGAAGCGGCCGGAGCTGCGGGCGCTGCTCGAACGCGTGATTGCCGCGCATGGCGATCGTCTCAGAATCTGGCCGGCGGCCATGACCGTGCATCACGCCTACCGCGGCGGACTGCTCGAGCACCTGCTCAAGATCATGGAAGTCGGCACGCTGATCGCCGACGCCTACCACGTCGACCGCGACATGATCATCGCCGGCGCGGTGCTGCACGATCTGGGCAAGACCGAAGAGCTGACCTACGAAGGCGCCACCGGGTATTCGGTGGCCGGCAACCTGGTGGGCCACATCGCGATCGGCCTCGGGATGCTGCGCGATGCCATCCGCCAGGATCCGTCCTTCCCCGACGATCTCCGCCTGGCGCTCGAGCACATCGTCCTGTCGCATCACGGCGCTCGCGAGAACGGCTCGCCCGTGCTGCCGCTGACGCTCGAGGCGTTCATTTTCGCAACGGTCGACGATCTCGACGCGAAGATGTTCCAGTTCCGCAAGCACATCGCCGACGATGACGGTGAAGGTGCGTTCACGCAATTCAGCAAGCGGCTCGACCGCGTGCTGTTCAAGCCCCCATCCTCGTGACCACCGCGCGCCACACCCGCCGGGCCTGGATCGCGTGGTTCGCCATCTGCGTGATCTGGGGCACGACGTATCTCGCGATCAAGATCGCGCTCGTGACGATTCCGCCGCTCCTGCTCGGCGGATTCCGCTACCTGTTCGCGGCGGCGATCATGATCGCCGGACTGAACGCGCAGGGCCGCCGGCTGCCGCCGATCAGCGCGTGGCCGACACAGGCCGTTCTGGGATTCTTCATGCTTGCCCTCGGAAACGGCGGCGTTGTGACCGGCGAAGGGTATCTGACCAGCGGCCTGACCGCCGTGCTCGTGGCCACGAGTCCGTTCTGGATGGTGGGCATCGATGCGCTTTTCCCCGGCGGCGGCCGCCTGCCTCCACGCCAACTGGCCGGAATGTTCGTCGGTTTTCTCGGGATCATCCTGCTGGTCTGGCCCGACCTGTCGCTGGGCGGCGCGAGCGGCCGCGCCATTCTGATGGGCGTGATCGCCGTGCAGATCGCCTGTATCGGCTGGTCGCTCGCGTCGTCATATACGAAACGGCACGTGCG
>JAKALV010000104.1 GCA_021824055.1 Acidobacteriota bacterium | reverse complement strand
TTCCACAGATTCCGGCCCCAAGGGGTCTGACCCCGTTGGGGCCGGATCTGTGGAAAACGGCTCTGACCCCCTGAGTTCCACGCGATCCACGACGCGGCCGTGGCGCATCTGGAACACGAGCACGACCGCGCCGGACGCGCCCGTCCGGACGCCGAACGCGTCGCGGTCGCCCAGGCCGGGCGTGGCCATCTTCTGCTGGCGATCGCGCAGCGTCTCGACGGTGCGGATCGCGTCACGCAGCTGCGCGGCGCGCTCGAACCGCTCCTCGCCGGCCGCGTTCATCATGTCGACGCGCAGCCGCTCGGCCAGCTCCTCCTGCTTGCCCTCCATCAACAGGCGCGCCTGCTGCACGGCGGCGTCGTACTGCGCGATCGAACACACCGTGTCGACGCACGGCGCGATGCAGCGCTTGATGTCGTACTCGAGACAGGGCCGGTCGCGCTTGCCGTCGATCACCTCGTTGCACGACCGGATGCCGAACAGCCGCTGCGCCAGCGTCATCGTCCGCCGCGCCAGCGCCGCCGGCATGAACGGTCCGGCGTACGCGTTGCCGTCGCGCTCAACCTGGCGCGCCACGAGCAGGCGTGGCGCGCGCTCGGTGAGCGTGAGCTGCAAGTAGGGATACGTCTTGTCGTCGCGGAGCAGCACGTTGTAGCGAGGGTTGCGCTGCTTGATCAGGTGGTTCTCGAGGGCGAGCGCCTCGACCACCGAATCGGTCACGATCACGTCAAGGCCCGCCGCATCGCGCAGCAGGCAGTCAATGCGCGGGTTGAGCCCCATCGCGCCCAGGTAGCTCCGGACGCGATCGCGCAGCACGCGCGCCTTGCCCACATAGATGGTTTCGCGCTCGCGATTCGAGAACAGATAGACGCCGGGTTGCTCCGGCAGACGGCCAATCTGTGCCTTCAGGTCGTGAATGGCCATGTGCTACTATCCGCTGGACTTATCGGCCAGCGCAAACGCTGAGATTCATGACGTTTACGGGCGCCATCGGCGCGTTCTTCAACTTGCCGCTTCAGCTGATCGTCCGGGCGTGCATCGCGTTGCGGATCCATCCCAACGTGCTCACGTTCACCGGTGTGTTGATCAGCGCGGCGGCCGGCTTCGAGCTGGCCCACGGACGCTTTCTGTCGGCCGGCCTGGTCATGCTCGGCGCCAGCATTTTCGACTTCATCGACGGCAAGGTCGCGCATCAAGGCGGCACGGTGAGCAAGTTCGGCGGCTTCTGGGACTCGGTCATCGACCGCCTCTCGGATCTCGCGCTGTCGGTCGGCCTCGTCTGCCTCTACGCCTCGAAGGGCCGGGTGGACTACGTGCTGATCACCTCGATCGCGATGGTCTTCGCCACGATGACCAGCTACGCGCGCGCGCGCGCCGAGTGCCTGATCGACAGATGCAAAGTCGGTTTCATGGAACGTCCCGAGCGCATCGTCCTCTTCATGCTCGGCGCGTTCACGAACCGCATGGCGGCCGTGATGTGGGTGATCGGCGTGCTCTCGATCGTCACCGTGGCCAACCGGATCTACTTCACCTATCTCGAGCTGAACCAGAAGCCCCAGCCCAAGCGCGCCGGTCTTTCGCGGATCCTGTGGCGCGCGCTCTACTGGACGGACGAGCGCGCGACGGTCGCCTACGACATGTGGGTCATCGCGATCCTCGCGTTCATCTGGATCACGCCGCCCACCGCGCTCGGCGACCCGATGGCGCAGGGACAGGGACTCATTCAGTGGTTAATGACTAAATGAGGCAATGGGGCAATGGGGCAATTCAACTGCCTCATTGCCGCATTGCCTCACTGCCCCATTTACGAAAGTCTTTATCCAGCTAATGTTGGATCGAAGCACTTCCGGCACCGCGCTTCGTACGCGCCGCCGGCGCCCACGAGCACGCGCTCCTTCGACTGCACCAGGCGCTGGGTGTGATTCGCCGGCCCGCCGCATACCATGCAGATCGCGAGCGTCTTGGTGATGTACTCCGCGATCGCCAGCAGCTGCGGCATCGGCTCGAACGGTTTCCCGAGGTAATCCTGATCCAGACCGGCCACGATGACGCGCTTGCCCTGGTCCGCCAGCGTATTGACGACGGCCGGCAGCTCGGCGTCGAAGAACTGCCCCTCGTCGATGCCGACCACTTCCGTGTCCGGCAGGATGTCGTCGAGCAGCGCGCGCGAGGACTGGACGTTGGCCGAGCCGATCTTCATCGAGCTGTGCGAGACGATCTCGTCCTCGCTGTAGCGATTGTCAATCGTCGGCTTGAAGATCTGCACCTTCTGCTTCGCGATCTGCGCGCGGCGCAGGCGGCGGATCAGTTCTTCGCTCTTGCCGGAAAACATGCTGCCGGTGATGACTTCGATCCAACCGCCCGATCCTGACCGTGGCTGATCCATGTTGTCCCGCCCTGTGAGGGGCTCCTTCACCCGCGCTACACGCGCGAAAGATACTCGCCGGTTTCGGTGTTGATGCGAATGACGTCGCCCTCGTTCACGAACGCGGGCACCGTCACCACCAGTCCCGTCTCGCACGTGGCCGGCTTGACCTGCGCCGCCGCCGTGGCGCCCTTGATCCCGGGCACGGTGTCGATCACCTTGAGATCGACGGTCGGCGCCAGATGCACGCCCATCGGCTCGCCGTCGTAGAACTCCACGTTGATCAGCGCTTCCGGCAGCAGATACAGCGCGAAGTCACCGAGCGTCTCGGCCGACAGGTGAATCTGCTCGTAGGTCTCGGTGTTCATGAAATGGTAGATGTCGCCATCCTTGTAGAGGAACTGCATCTCGTGTTCGTCGAGAATCGCGCGCTCCACCTCGTCTTCCGCACGGAACTTGTGGTCCACGATGCGGCCGTTGCGGATGTCCCGCATCCGGGCCTGCATGTGAGCCCGCTTGTTGCCCTGGGTCAGGTGGTGCAGATCGAACACGCGCAGGAGGTCATCGCCCATCTTGATGAGCATGCCCTTCTTCAAACGATTGGCCTGGACTGAACTCATAGGTCTTCCGTTTCCCGTCATGCCGGAACTGAGGATTATAGCCCGGTACTGTTAGCATCAAAGTCATGCCCTGGGACCCGACCCGCGACCTGCTCACCATGCAGGAGCAGCTCGACAGCCTGTTCGGGCGCGCGACCACCGGCTGGGTGCCCGCCGCCGACCTGCACGAAACGGCCGATCGTTACGTGCTGACGCTTGAGGTGCCGGGACTCAGCCGGGCGGACGTCGAGATCGAATTCCGCGAGGACACGCTGGTCGTCCGCGGAGCGCGGCCGGGCGCGGACTGCCCGCAACGTTACCAGCAGCTCGAACGCGGCCACGGGCCGTTTTCGCGCGTCTTCTCGTTCAGCCAGGCCATCGACCGTGAGGGCATCACGGCGGATCTGGCCGACGGCCTGTTGACCATCACCATTCCCAAGGCGCCGGGTACGCTCGGGCGCCGCATCGACGTGAGATAGCCATGAACAAGTCCATTCTCGCCGCAGGCGGCCTGCTCCTGCTCGGCGGCTTTGCCGCCGGCCTGGTATTGACCGCGCGTTTCTCCTCCACCGAGCCGACGTTCGCCTCGCCGCAGCAGCCGGGGCCGCAGACCCCGCGGCCCGGCGTGGCGGCCGCCGCGCAGGGCCTGCCGGATCTGTCGGCCATCGCCGAAGATGCCGTCAAGGCCTCGGTGAACATCTCCTCCACGCAGGAGATCCGCCAGCGCGTGGATCCGTTCTGGCAGTTCTACTTCGGCGACGGCCGTAACTACACGACCCGCGAACAGCAGAGTCTCGGCTCGGGCGTCGTGGTGACACCCGACGGCTACATCCTGACCAACAGCCACGTGCTGCTCGGCGACGGCGGCGACATCCGCGAGGTCAAGGTCACGCTGCCGGGCCGGGATGAAATGACGGCAAAGATCGTCGGCGTCGACACGCTGACCGATCTCGCGGTGCTGAAGGTGGACGCGGCCAACCTGCACACGCTGCCGTGGGCGGATTCGAGCAAGGTGCGCATCGCGGAATGGGTGCTCGCCATCGGCAATCCATTCGCGTTCAACCAGACCGTGACGCTCGGCATCGTGTCGGCGGTGGGCCGGCCCGGCGCGCAGCTTGGCACCTACGGCCAGATGATTCAGACCGACGCGGCGATCAACCCGGGCAACTCCGGCGGCGCGCTCATCAACAGCCGCGGCGAGCTGATCGGGATCAACTCGATGATCTACTCGCGCGGCGGCGGATCCGAAGGCCTCGGCTTCGCGATTCCCGCCAACCTCGCCCAGCGCATCATGAAGGAACTGATCGCGAACGGCTCGGTCAGCTGGGGGACGATCGCGGACGTCGAGTTCAACGACGAAGACGTCACCAACCCCGCCGCCGCGCAGCGTCTGGGCATCAGATCGGCGTCTGTCGTCGTGGTCTATGACCTGCTTGCGCAGTCGGCGGCCGCGCGCGCCGGGCTGCGGCGCGGCGACATCGTCCTGAGCATCAACGGACAGGCGATCACCACATCGGGCGACCTGCAGCGGGTGCTGGCCGACACCACCCCGGGCAGCACGGCCAGCGTGGAGATTCTCCGCGGCAGCCAGCGGACGAAGATCGGCGTGCCGATCGTGAGCACCGCCGGACGCAAGCGCTAGCGGCGGCTGCGCGGACCCGACACGGCGGCGCTGTCTGCCGCGAAACAGCGCCAGCGCGGCGTCGTTCCCACGCGAATGCCGATACGCGGTGACCACGCCAACACGCGCGGCGGCAAGCCGTGATCTT
Source organism: Acidobacteriota bacterium (assembly GCA_021824055.1). Lineage (GTDB taxonomy): Bacteria > Acidobacteriota > Vicinamibacteria > Vicinamibacterales > SCN-69-37 > SCUN01. The sequence continues at coordinate 5,657 of JAKALV010000104.1, read as the reverse complement.
CAATCGTCAACGCTCCGTGGGTGAGTGGCGCGCGGTTGAGCTTTTCACTGATGCCCAGCGCCACGGTCAGATTGCCTGGTCCGCGGCACAGGCCGGCGTCATCGATCGCCGCGCGGCCGCGCCGCCGCCGCATCAACGCCACGCCTTCATGCGGCTCGAGCGCGCGGATCAACACCGCCGCCGGGAATCCCTCCGCTTCGGTGACCGCGTTGACCAGGTAGTGAATCCCGTAGTTGAGGTAGACATACGCGCGTCCGGGCGGACCATAGAGCGGCGCGTTGCGCGCGGTCGGCCCGGGCGCGGCGTGACATGCGGGGTCGGATTCGCCGATGTAGGCCTCGGCCTCGACGATGACACCCGATACGCGGCGTCCGCGCACGGTGTGCACGAGCACCTTGCCGATGATGTCGTGAAGCACATCGAGCGTCGGCCGGCGATAGAACGCCTCAGGCAGCGCTCGTCTACCGCCGAAGTCGAGCGAGCGCATCTGCGGCAGCCCGGGCAACGCGGGGATCCGGATCCTTCGCCAGCGGTTCGAGCATCCGCGCATCGGCGGCACCGCCGATGTAGCCGAGTAGATGAATCAGGTCCGCGCGGGCGGCCGGATCCGCCGCCGTGCCGATCGCCGACGCCACCGCGGGCGCGGCCGCCGGCCCGGTTTCCAGCAAGTAGTCGCGCGCCTGCGCGCCAATCACGGGTTGGCCGATCGACACCGTGAGTCCCGCGAGCTGCGGCTCGCCGAGCCGGTCGAGCGCAAACAGTCCGGCCAGCCGCACCTCATTCGATGGATCCGACTGCGCCAGCCGTCGAACTTGCTCGAGCGACGCGCCATCGCGGAGGCGTCCCACGCCTTCCGCGGCGGCGCGGCGCGCCGCCGCGTCCGGATCGGACAAGCGCGCGCGGAACAGGTCGCGCGACGTCGGATAGGCGATGCGGGCCAGCGCCAGTAACGCGGCGTTTGCCATCGTGCCTTTCCCGTAATAGTCCACGCGGGCCGTGAGCGCCTGCACGGCCCGATCATCGCGCACGAGTCCAAGGGCCTCACTCGCGTACGCCTGCACGAGGTCGCTCGGATCGTTGAGCGCGCCGACCAGGGCGTCACCGGCGCTGGCCGCGCGCAGGCGTCCCAGCACGCGGGCCGTGGCGGTGCGAATCACGGGATCGCTGTGCTGCAAGCCGGCGATCAGCCGGCGCGTGTCCTCGACATTGAGTGGCGGCTCGGCGATCACACCGAGGGCGTGCAGCGCGTCAAAACGAATGCGCGGATGACGATCGGCGGTGGCGGCGATCAGCCGGTCGATCAGCACGGGCGGCGCCGGCGCGGCGGCGCGCACGAGCGGCCCGGCGTCAAACGCTTCCTGCGCGCGGCTGCGGGTCGAGCCGAGCCCCTTTCGCTCGACGACCGGCTCGACCAGGAAGAACGAGAGTTCCGCGTCGATCGCCGCGAACTGCACCGCATCGTCCGGGTCGGTCACGAGCGGCGCCACGAACTCAGCGGCGGCGCTGTAGCCCGCGTCGTTGAGACGGCGAAGCGCATCGATCTTGCGCCCGCTGTTGCTGTCGCCGAGCTGGGCGATCACGGGTTGCCAGTCCTGCGCGAGCATGCCCGCCGTGAGGAAGAGGACACAGAGCAGGAGCCCGACGCCGGACCTGAAGGTCCGGCGCTCCAACCCCAAGGTGCGGCGCTCCGGAACATTGCCGTTCACGTTCATGAATTGTCAGAGTAGTGATGCTCGCGTCCCTGCGCAAGCACACGCTTGAGATACGCGCCGGTGTAGGACCCCTCAACCGCGGCGACGTGCTCCGGCGTCCCCGCCGCGAGGATGTATCCACCGGCGTCCCCGCCCTCCGGTCCCAGATCGATGAGCCAGTCGGCCGTCTTGATCACGTCGAGGTTGTGTTCGATCACCAGCAGGCTGTGGCCGTTGGCCAGCAGCTTTCGAAACGCCGCGAGGAGCTTGACGATGTCGTCAAAGTGCAGGCCGGTGGTGGGCTCGTCGAGGATGTAGAGCATGCGCTCGCCACCCTGCACGGCGAGGTGCGACGCGATCTTGATGCGCTGCGCTTCGCCGCCGGAGAGCGTGGTGGCGGCCTGACCCAATCGCAGATAACCCAGACCGATTTCGTCGAGCACCTGCAGGCGGCGCGTGACTTTCTGCGCGCCCGAGAAGAACGTCAGCGCCTCGCGCACCGTGAGCGCCAGCACCTGATCGATGTTCCTGCCCTTCAGTTTCACTTCGAGCACCTGCGGGCGGAAGCGCTTGCCTTCGCACTGGTCGCAGGGCACGAACACGTCGGCCAGGAACTGCATCTCCACGCGCACGACGCCTTCGCCCTCGCACGCCTCGCAGCGGCCGCCGGGCACGTTGAATGAGAACGCGCTGGCGGTCAGGCTGCGCGCCTTCGCATCCTTGGTCGCGGCAAACAGCTCGCGGATCGGGTCAAAGGCTTTCAGGTACGTCACGGGATTCGACCGCGGCGTCCGGCCGATCGGTTGCTGATCCACAAGGACCACATCGGTCACGTACTCGGCGCCCTCGAGCGACCGGTGTTCGCCGACCGGCTTGTCCCATTCGCCGCGCCCCACCTTCACGCGCTTGAGCGCGGCATAGATCACGTCGTGCACGAGCGTGCTCTTGCCCGATCCGCTGACGCCGGTCACGCACGTGAGCACGCCGAGCGGAATATCGACGTCCACGTTCTTCAGGTTGTGCTCCATGGCGCCCCGCAGCCGGATCTTCTGCAGCAGCGGACGCCGCCGCGTCTGCGGCGTGGGAATGGCGAGGTCGTCCCGGAGGTAGCGCGCCGTCAGCGACCGCGTGTCCTTCAGCAGGCCCTCGAGATCGCCTGAATACAGGATGCGGCCGCCGTGCTCGCCGGCGCCCAGGCCGAGATCCACGATCTGATCGGCCACGCGAATCATGTCCGCGTCGTGTTCGACCACGATCACGGTGTTGCCCTGGTCGCGCAACTGGCGCAGGATCGCGATCAGCCGCTCGTTGTCGCGCGGATGCAGACCGATCGACGGCTCGTCCAGGACGTACAGCGTGTCGACGAGGGCCGAGCCCAGCGATGTGGCCAGGTTGATCCGCTGCGATTCACCGCCCGACAGGGTCGAGGACAACCGGTCGAGCGTGAGGTAGTCGAGGCCGACGTCGGTGAGAAACCCCAGGCGCCGGTTGATCTCGCGCAGGATCTTGTCGGCCACCGCCGCGTCCTTCTCCGACAGCGACAAGCCGCCGAAAAACCTGACGGCGTCCTTCACCGTCAGCGCGCAGACCGTGTCGATCGTCTGATCCCCCACGCGCACGTCGCGCGCCTCGCGCCTGAGCCGCGTGCCGCCGCATTCGTGGCACGTCAGGTAACCGCGGTACCGGCTGAGGAACACGCGCACGTGCACCTTGTATTTCTTGCGCTCGAGCCACCGGAAGAACCCTTCGATGCCCTCGTACTCGCCAAATCCCTTCACCACCAGCGCGCGCTCGTCGTCGGTCAACCCGGACCACGGCACATCAAGTCGCACGGTCGGGGCTTCGTCGGCCGCCGCGGCCTTCGCGGCCTTCTTCAACGCAGCCAGCGCCGATCGGTAATGCGGCTTGGTCCACGGCTCGATGGCGCCGCTGTTGATCGAAAGCTCCGGATCCGGCACGACCAGGTTCATGTCCAGCTCAACCGTGTTGCCGAACCCGTGGCAGGTGGGACAGGCGCCGAACGGGTTGTTGAACGAGAACAGACGCGGCTGCGGAATCTCGTACTGGATGCCGCACGTGCGGCACTCGAAGCGCTCGCTGAACCGGTGCACCTTCACGGCGGCGCCCGCATCGTCCACCTCCAGCACGAAGCAAGCGCCATCCCCCTCATGAAACGCCGTCTCGATGGAATCGGTGATGCGGACGCGCCCTTCAGGCTCGGCGCGGAGTCGATCCACGATCACCGACAACTGCGAGACGCCGCGCAACGTCTCGATCGCGCCCACCGCTTCGTCAATCGCCATCGTGCGACCGGCCACATACAGGCGGCCGAATCCGCGCTTGCGCAGATTGTCGAGCGTGTCGCGCAACCCATCGGCCGGCGCGGCCAACGTCGCCGGCAGGTCGTCTCCCTCGTCGACGCCGTCGTCCTCCCCGGCCTCGGGCGTGTGCACCGGCAGGGCCGACGTCATCACCGGCAGGTCGAAACCGATCATCAGCCGCGTGCCGGCCGGCAATTCGAGCAGCGCCGTTGTCACAATGTCCGGCGACTCGCGCTCCACTTCCGTGCCGCACTGCCGGCAGATCGTCCGGCCGACACGCGCCCAGAGCAGGCGCAGATAGTCGTGAATCTCGGTGGTGGTGCCTACGGTGGACCGGGGGTTGCGGATGCTGTTCTTCTGGCGGATGGCGATCGCCGGGGCGATGCCCTCGATGCTGTCGACATCGGGCTTCTCCATCCGCTCCAGGAACTGCCGGGCGTACGCCGACAGGGACTCCACATACCGGCGCTGCCCTTCCGCGTAGATGGTGTCGAAGGCCAGCGAGGACTTTCCCGACCCGCTGACCCCGGTGAAGACAATGAGCTTCCGGTGGGGCAGCGTCAGGTCCACCCCCTTCAAATTGTGCGTGCGGGCGCCGCGGACGACGAGTTGCGACATGGGTCCTACGGAGCGGTCCTCGGCCGGATGGTCAATCCGCCGATGTTACTACAGCGGGAATTGTGTTATTCTCCCTCCCGGATACAATCCCCCTTCCCCATATACATCTGCTCGTGAGTATCGTGTTCGTCATCCCCCTTCCCTTTACAAGACACTGAGGACAACGTCCGTGGCCGTGCGTCTGTTCGTTGGCAATATGCCCTATGGGGCTACCGAGGCGGACCTGCGCTCGCATTTCGCGAGTGTGGGTGATCCGTCTCAAGTCGTCATTCCCGTGGACCGTGAAACCGGTCGTCCTCGGGGGTTCGCCTTCGTGGAATACAACGAGCGGCCCCTGGCGGAGGCGGCGGTTCAGAAGTTCAACCAGCAACCGTTCATGGGACGCAGTCTGTCGGTGAGCGAGGCTCGGCCGCGTGAAGAGCGCGGCGCCGGTGGTCCTCCGCGGCCCGGCGGCGGCTTTGGCGGCCCGCGTCCGGGTGGTGGCGGCTTCGGCGGCCCGCGTCCCGGCGGCGGATTTGGTGGTCCCCGGCCGGGGGGCTTCGGCCCGCCCGGCGGCATGGTCGGCGATCGCGCGCGCAACTTCGGTCCGCCAAAGAAGAAGAGCGCCGGCAGCGAGAAGCGCTGGGAGAACAAGGAACGCGGTCCGAAAGGCCCGATCAAAGAGCGCTACTCGGGACGCGTGGACTCGATGTACGACGTCGACGAGGACAACACGCCGTTGAAGGATTTCGACGACGTGGCGTCGAAAGAACCGGGCGACAAGGAATAGGACGGGCCTGACGGCCGCCGGAGGAATGCGATGCGGACCCACGTGAAAGTGCTTGGCGTGCTGCAGTTGTTGTTCGGCGCCTTCGGTCTTCTCCTCGCGCTGGGCATGGGCATGGGCTTCGGCATTCTGGGCGCCATGGCCGGCGCTTCGGGCGACCCCGATGCGCATTTCGGCGGCGCGGTGCTCGGACTGCTTGGCGCTGCCGCGGCGGGACTATTCGGCTTGAGCGGCGCCCTTGGCGTGGCGTGCGGCGTCGGG
>JAKALV010000103.1 GCA_021824055.1 Acidobacteriota bacterium | reverse complement strand
ACCGGCAGTCCCAACACCGCTGCGGTGGCCGCCGCGGATTCCGCTCCACCCCAGTAATCGGAATGGCCGTAGCCGCGCGCGCCGGCCGCCTGCACCATGGGCAGCCGCGCGCTCCACAGGCCGCCGTCCGGTTGACCGTGGCGTCCGACGGCCGTCGGCCAGAACGCGTCGAACGCGAACGTTTCGCCGATCGGAAACGCGAAACGCAACACCTGGTCCTCTTCGGAGAAGAGCACCAGCGACGTCGCGGCCGCGGCCGCAGCGCCGCCCAGCGCGCCGGGATTCTCGACCTTTGACACCGGCACCGCGGCGGCCATCAGCACGACCTTACCGATGGTCACGGCGGTTCTGCCGCGCACAGCCACCAAGCGCTTGATCAGCTCCAGCACCACGCGGCAACCGAGCGAGTGCCCGACCAGGCAGATATCGAGCGGTCCGCCGTTCGGCCCGGTCTTTGACCGCAGGTAGTTGAAGAGGCGCTCCGCCGATTGTTTCGCCGGCCCGAGTTGTGCCGGATACGAAATCGTGGAAATCACTTTCAGGTGCGTGTCACCCGGCCAGAAGAATCCAAAGACCGGCCGCGCGGCCTGTCCCGTCGTTCCGGCTCGACGCACGTTGCGCTCGAACGCGGCGTACGCCGTCTCCGCATCGTCATAGCTGTTGTTGTAGCCGTGCACGAGCAAGAGTGCCTGGCTCTGGCCGTCGATCCGTCCGCCCGTCGTCCAGACCTCATCCGCCACCGGTCCGCCGACCGGCGATGACGGGGCGCGTACCGAGATCTGATTGTCGATCGGCACGTTACGCGCGCCGCAGGCGCTGAATCACCACAAGCACATCGTGCGCGACGGGTGCGATGAAGCCGGCGACGAGGGCCGTGAGCACGAGCGCGCCCTTTCCGGCGTGCGCATGCCGCAGCGCCAGGAGCACCAGCGCCACGGGCAGCACGAACGACGCCACCTGCAGCCAGAACTTCCAGCGGAATCCCGTGGAGATCTGAAACGCGTCCACGGCGCGCTGGACCTGCTGGGTCACGCGGTTGCGGGCGTCCACGAAGCGCGACCGCTCCTTCAATTGCGCGGAGGTCAGCGTGTCCGCATCGACGATCGGCGCCGGCCCTTCGCCGAGAATCAGGGCGATGTCGCGTTCGGACGCGCGCGCAGCGGCGATGGCGAGCAGCGGGAAGTGGTCCTGCGGATAGTCGAGCGCCACGCGGATCGCGGCGTTGAGCTGTCCGCACAGTTGCTCGATCGGCAGGTCGAAGAGGGCATTCGCATCGCCGTTCACCGCCAGCGTCAGCAGATCGGTCCTGGCCTCGGCCATGGACACCGGCCGTTTCAGCGCGCCAAATCGCCCGGTGGCGATCGTCTGGTGCGCCGTCAGCCACTGGTTCAGGCAGAGGCGCTGGAACCAGTTGCGCACGGGGAACATGTTCTTCAGGGTTTCGATGATGGCCATGCTGAGGAAGCCGATGGCGGTCAGCGCGCCAAGGAAACCGCTCCACGTGGCATTGGCGTCCGTAAAGAATTGACCGACCGCTTGCGTGATCGAATCCATGGGGCCTCTCCGCCGGGGACTAGCGGGGATTATAGGGTCGGCCGGTTGGGTGCGGGCCCCGGAGGCCTGACCCCCGGTAGAATGTCCGGATGGCCAGTTTGATTGAAGCGATAGAGATCAAGCGCAAGATGTTTTTCGAGTTCGAAAACGCGCCGTACCACTGCCTGGAGGTCGAGGTGTCGAAGCCCACGGCCCGCGGTGGACAGACGCTCGTGCGGTTGAAGATGCGCAACCTGCTGACCCGCGCGGTGTTCGACAAGACGTTCAAAGCCGGCGAGAAATTCGGCGAGCCCGATCTGGTGAAGGTGCCGGCGACGTTTCTGTACGCGGACTCGGACGGGTACCACTTCATGGATCAGGCGTCGTTCGAGACGTTGACGCTGTCGGCCGAGATGACCGGCGAAGACCGTTTTCTGCTGGTCGACAACGTCGAGATTCAGGTGCACAAGTACAACGGCAATCCGATCAGCCTGCAGTTTCCGCCGCTCGTCGAGATGACGATCGCGTACACGGAGCCTGCCGTGCGCGGCGATACGTCGAGCGGCAGCGTCACCAAGGCCGCGACCACCAACACCGGCATGGAGATCCGCGTGCCGCTCTTCATCAAAGAGGGCGAGAAGGTGAAAGTGCACACGGAGACGCGCGAGTTCGCCGGACGCGCGTAGGACCCGGCGCGACAACCTGAAACAGCCGGCCCTCTGCCGCGTTGCCCATTTGCCTCTTTAACGGCATTCATCGAAGGCTCAACCAGCGGACAGGGCCTGCGCCCGCTGCGCCTGGAAGAACTGTCGGAGCACTTGCGCATTATGCCATTCAGGGTAATGATTACGTTACTCACGGTAATGGCAGCCGACAACCCCTTCGTCTACGGAGAAATCGTCGCGGCCGGCGCGTTTGCCGATCGCGACGAGGACTACCATCGCCTGACGGCCGACCTCCGGGCCGGCCAGAAGGTGTTTTTGATCTCGCCGCGCCGCTACGGCAAGTCGTCGCTCGTCCGGCGGACCCTCGACGCGCTGGCCCGCGAGCGCGTGCTGACGGTGTCGGTCACCGTGGCCGGCTCGAGCTCGTACGTGGGGTTTCTCGAGGCGTACGCGCACGCGCTGCTCTCCGCCGGCACGCCCGCGAGCCGCTTGCGCCAGTGGGCCGCCGACCTGCTGCGATCCGTCCGCCCGGAGTTGAGGGTGGAGGCCTCCGAGTCGGGCGCCACCGCCGTCTCGCTGTCGTTCCCCCTGGTGCGGACGTCGCGCGACGTGGAGCGGCTGGCCGCCGAGGTGTTCGCGTTACCCGGCCGCATTGCGGCGGCGCGCAAGCGGCCCATGGCCATCGCGCTCGACGAGTTCCAGGCGATCGCGTCGTTCAACGGCGGCAGCGTCGAAGAGGCCCTGCGGGCCGCCGTGCAGCAGCAGCGCGACGTCGGCTACGTGTTTGCCGGCTCCGAGCCGTCGCTGATGGAGCGCATGATCAGCCCGCGGCGGCCCTTCTACAAAGCCGGGCCCGTGATGCGGCTCCAGAAGATCGACGCCGGCGAGTTTGCCGCGTGGCTCGACGCGCGGTTCACGAAAACCGGTCTGCGCGCCGACGCGGGCCTCGGCGCGGCCATCGTCGATCTGGCCGACAACGTGCCGTACGACGTGCAGCGCCTCGCCCACGAGACGTGGGACGATGTGCGGGCGGCGGGACGGAAGACGGTGGGCGTGGACGATCTGCATGCCACGCTGACCCGGATGATGCGGCAACAGGGCACCGTGTTCGAGGAGCAGTGGCAGCGCCTGACGCTGGCGCAGCGCGGCGTCCTGCGCGCGCTCGTGCTCGAACAGGGACGCGAGCTGCTGTCGAGCGACGTGCGCCAGCGCCACCGCCTCGCCGGCGCCTCGAGCGTGCAGTCGTCGATCGCCGCGCTGGTGCGCGAGGACATCGTCATGCGCGACGGTCCGCGCTACATGCTCACCGACTCGCTCTACCGCGAGTGGATTGCCCGGAGGACATTCTGATGGCTGAACCCGGCTACCCGGCCGCGCGGGCCATCGCGCCGCGCGTTGAATCGCATTTCGCGCACCATGCCGACGGCGCCCCGGCGCCAAGCGCGGCCGTGATCGAGAGACTCATCGACGCCGCGTTCTGGGCGAGCCTGCGCCGCGAGGAGGGCGTCACGCCGAAGATCTCGCTCGCGTATGCCGAGCCGGAAAGCACGGGCCACCCCCTGCTGTTCGATCATTCGCTGTCCCCGAATGCCGAAGCGCTGGCCAAGCTGGCGCCGGCGGTGGAGCGCCCGGGCATTCACCTGGGTGTCTGGCCCGTCAACGGCGAGTTATGCGTGTGGGGCACCACGCAGCATCTGCCGCCGCATTGCTTCGTGATCGAGGTCGTGACGTCCGGGCTGCTCGTCGTCAAGGAACGCAGCGAGTTGATGGGGAAGTTCATCAACGTGGCGGTGCTGGAAGGCGATCAGGTGAAGTTCGTCGATGAGCGCTCGGCGACGTTGCCGGAGTGCCCGGGCGTGCTGCAATCGCTGCTCGGGTTCGGGCATCCGGTTGGCCCGAGGACGGGCACGGAGGGCATCAACGTGCTGGTGCAGCTGGCGGCGTCGATGCGCAGTCACGGCCGGGGCGGCGCGCTGCTGATCACGCCGGCGGGTTCGGACGGGTGGCTGTCATCGATCGTCACGCCGGCGCTGTACGCGCTCAATCCGCCGTTCACCGCGCTGAGCGCGCTGATGCGCGCGGAAAGCGACGCGGACGACATCCGTCACGCCGTTGAAGGCATTGCCGGTCTCACGGCGGTCGACGGCGCCATGGTCATGAACGACGAGTACGACGTGCTGGCGTTTGGCGTGAAGATCACGCGGCGGAAGGGCAGTCCGTCGGTGGAGCGTATTGCGCTGACCGAGCCGATCGAAGGCAGCGTACCCACGCTGATCGCGCCGGGCCAGCTCGGCGGCACGCGCCATCTGTCCGCCGCGCAGTTCGTTCACGATCAGCGCGACACGTTCGCGCTCGTCGCCTCCCAGGACGGCCGCTTCACGATCTTCAAATGGTCGCCGGCCGAGGACATGGTGCACGCGCATCGGGTGGAAGCGTTACTACTCTAAGACACGCGTCGTCCAAGGTTCAAAGTTCAAGGTCCAATGTCACTTGTTGTCCGAGGTCCGAGGTCCGAGGTCCGAGGTCCAAGGTCCAAGGTTCACCGTTCAAGAGCGCCAGGACTGGGACTGTCGGACGTCGGACTCTCAGGACGTCGGACGAGGGGTGACCTTGGACGTTGGACGTTGGACCTTGGACTTCTATGTCGTCGCTAACGCGTAACTCGCCCGCATCCACTGCTGCAGCTCGTGGTCCACTTCCTTGGCGTTGGTCAGCCGGACTTCGAGGTGCCAACGATTGGCCGACGTCTGCTCGCTCTTCTGGATGCGCGGGCTGCGGATGTCCGAGGCGGACTTCAATGTGAGGATCAGCGCGTCCTTGCGGGTGGCGATGCCGGCAAACGACGTGGCGCCGCGCAGCAGGTGGATCGAGGTCTTCTTGGCCTCGGGCTTCACGTCGCCCCACTCGCGCGCGATGGCGAGAATACGATCGTACGTGGCCCGCACGTCCTTGCCGCGGCCGTCAAAATGCTGAGCGATGGTGGGCGGTAGCGTCGACATACTTACTGCATCCCTGCAAGTGTGAGCAGCGTGGCGAGCATGATCTGCATGCCGCCGAGGCTTGATGTCTTCTCCAGATCGATCCATTCGTCCAGCGCGTGAGCGCGGTCGCTCGTGCCGCCGGCGTCGAGCGTGATCGCCGGAATGCCCAGACTGATGGGGATGTTGGAGTCCGTGCTGCTGAACGTCAACGACGGCGTCAGGCCGAACGCGCGCACCGCGGCCGCGGCGGTTTCGGCGATGGGGCTCGAGGCCGGCGTCTGGCCGGACGGCCGGTCGCCCTTCAGCGTGGCCTCGACGGTGATCTGGCCCTTGGCGGTGGAGCGCGCCGCGTTTTCCTCGGCCACCGCCGCGGCCATCAGCCGTTTGAAGGCCGCGTCGATCTTGTCGAGCTCGGCGCGCGACTCGGAGCGCATGTCGACGTCCATCCATGTTTCAAACGGAATCGAGTTGACCGAGGTGCCGCCGCCCACGAGTCCCACGCTGAACGTGGTCTTGGGCGTGGCCGGCACCTTCAGCGCGCCGAACTTCTTCATCGCGTTCGCCATCGCGAAGGCCGGACTGACGATGCCGAAATCGCCGTAGCTGTGGCCGCCGGGACCTTTGAATGTCACGCGATACCGCTTGCTGCCCACCGCGCCCGTCACGATCGTGTTGCCCGGCCCGGTGCCGTCGGCGGAAATGAACATCGCGATGCGGTCCTTGTACTTGCCCTTGGTGAAGAGGTACTTCATGCCGCGCAGATCGCCGGGGCCTTCCTCGCCGACGTCGCCGACAAAGAGGATGTCGGCCTTCGTCCGGATCTTCGCCGCGTCCATCGCGCGGATGAAGGCGAGCAGCACCGCCAGCGAACGCGAGTCGTCGCCCACGCCCGGCGCGGCGAGGCGCATGCCCGTGCGCTTGACCGTGACGTTGGTGCCCTCGGGAAACACCGTGTCGAGGTGGGCCGCGATGGCGATGAGCGGGCCGCCGCCCGTGCCGCGGCGCAGGCCCATGACGTTGCCCTCAGCGTCCATTTCGACGTCGCTCAGGCCGGTGGCTTTGAGCATTTCGAGGTACACCGTGCCGCGCGCGGCTTCCTTGAAGGGCGCGGACTGGATTTCGGTGAGCCGGATGGTTTCGGCGATGTGCCGCTCGAACCCGCGGTCGAGGTCCGCCGCCGCGTCCTTGAACTGTGCCGATCCGATCGTGGCGCGGACCGCGGCATCCGCGGAAGCCGCTTGCTGGGGGAGCGCGGGGCCGTTGGACAGCCCGAGGGCCAGAAGGAGGGCCGCGGTGGACAACATTGATCCTTATTGTCTCATCTTCAGCGGTTTTTCCGTCTTCCGGGGGCCCTGGTGCCCGATTCTGAATCACACTAGACGCTGATGCGCCTCCGCGTCCTGGTCTTCGTGCTGGCCGTGCTCGCCGCGATTGCCCTCATTGGACGATTTGCGATGCCCGTGCGGGCGCCGGGCACGTCGGACGCCGGCGGAGCGCCCTCGCTCGAGGCGGCCATTCGCGAGATCGACGCCGGCCGCCAGACCGCGCCGCTCATCGGCGAGCAACCGCGGCGGGGCCGGCCGAGCGTGACGTTTCTGGCCACGCGCGACGGCGGCGACGTGCCGCGCATCGTGTCCGATGCCACCGGGTGGGGCGAGCGTCCGGACGGCACGTTCGATTATTCGGCGGGCAGGATGACGCCGGTCGGCCGGACCGGCTGGTACTCGCTCGAAACCAAGGTGGAGCCGTACGCGCGCATTGAATATCTGATCGCGTACGGAGCCGGCGACTACCGGCTCGATCCCCACAATCCACGGAAGGTGCAACGCGCGAACGGCCCCGCGTCGGAGTTCGTGATGCCGGGCTACATGCCGCCGCAGGAATTCGTGGATCCGCCGATGCGGCCGGCCGGCACGGTCGTCGACACGGTCGTGGAGAGCCGCATTCTGAAAAGCACGCGGCGCGTGATCGTCTACACGCCGCCCGGGTATCAGCGCGGCGTCGCCTATCCGCTCGCGGTGTTTCACGACGGCGCCATGGTCGTCAACACCGGCGAGGCGCCGCGCGTGCTCGACTGGCTCATCGCCCATCGGGCCATCGAGCCGATCGTGGCGGTATTCGTGGATCCGCAGTCGCGCGTGGCCGACGACCGCCGCGGCGCGCCAATGCGGGCGTTCGTGACCGGCGAGCTGCTGCCGTGGATTGCGGCGCACTACAGCGTGACGACGGATCCGGGCGAGCGCGCGATCATCGGCATTTCGGCCAGCGCGCGCGGCGCGGTGGACGCCGCGGCGTCGCTGGAATCCTTCGGCCGCCTGGGCCTGCTCATTCCCGCGCTCGACCCGGGCGACGTCACCGCGGTCAAGCCCAGGGGGCCGCGCACGCTGCGCGCGTCGATCGTGGCGGCCACGTACGACACGCTGAATCTCGGCGCCGCCCGCGCGGCTCAACTCGAGTTGATCGACAAGGGCCACGACGTCGACTTTGTGGAGGTGCCCGAGGGTCACAGCACGGTGACCTGGCGCACGCATCTGCGCACGGTGCTGATCAGTCTGTTTGGATCGGTCCGGCCATCCCCTCCAGCCGCGCGGTCTCCTCGCACGGCCGGGCCTTTGCGGACCGGCAACTATCCGCCCGAAAATCCCGTCTGATACATTCGCCTGCCTGGGAGGACAACCGTCGTGAACGCCAAGCTCTCCGTGTTTTCCGCCAGTCTCGCGCTGCTGGTGCTGGCCGCCGGCCCGCTTCGCCCCGCCCCGCTCCTCGCCCAGACCGACCTCGACGCGTTCATGAAGAAAGTGCTCGCCCGGCGCGACGACAACTGGAAGAAACTGCAGCAGTACATCCTCAACGAACGCGACATTATCGAGGTGCGCGGTCCGGGCCAGTTGCCGGTCTGGGGCGAGAAGCGCGAGTTCACCTGGTTTCTGCGCGACGGCTTCTTCGTCCGGAGCCCTCGGACCGTCAATGGCGTCACCATCAACGACGCCGATCGCCGGAAGTACGAAGATGAATACGTTCGTCGCGAGAAGGCGCGCGATCAACGCCAGCGCGAGCGTGAGAAGAACCGCGCCGCGGCGTCGGCCGCCGCCGGCGGCGCCGCTCCGGCGCCCGCGGCCGCTGAAGCGCCTGCCGATGTCGACAGTCTCATCGCGCAAACACGCGAGCCGCAGTTCGTCTCGTCCGCGTATTTCCTGAAGTTCAAGTTTGAAGAAGGCAAGTACGCGCTTGTCGGACGCGAGCAGCTGGACGGGCGCGAAGTGCTGAAGATCGAGTACTACCCGGCGCGGCTGTTCTCGACCGATATCGACCGGAACAAGGGGCGGCTCGAACGCGGCGAGAGAGTCGACAAGGACCGGCAGATGAGCTCCGCGATCGAGACGGCTGCGAACAAAGTGTCGCTGGTCACGCTCTGGATCGAGCCCACGTCCAGCCAGATCGTGAAGTACACCTTCGATAACGTGAACCTCGACTTCCTGCCGGGCGCGGCGTTCGTGCGGCTCAACGACGTCAAGGCCACGATGCGGATGAGCCAGCCGTTTGCCGCCAGCCAGACCACGGCCGCCGACCCGGCTGCCGATGTCTGGTTGCCGAAGAACATCGAGATGTACGCATCGCTGATGGTGGCCGTCGGCCAGTTCGACATGCGCGTGGCGATCGACTACAACGACTACAAGCTGGCCGAAACGTCCAGCCGGATCAAGTAACGTGGCGTCCCTGCTGATCGTGTGCGCGTGGCTGCTCGGCGCGGCGCCCCAGGCGGTCGCGCCCGGTGAAGTGATCGCCGACATCCGCGTGCACGGCAACCACATCACCGCCGACGCCGACGTGATCCGTCTCTCCGGCCTTACCAAAGGCGCGCCCGTCACGGCCGACACGGTGCCGTCCGCGCTCAGGCGCTTGAAGGCCTCCGGCCAGTTTGACGATGCGCAGGTGTTGAAGCGGTTTGCGTCGATCGACGATCCCACAGCGATCGTCATCATGCTGATCGTGAACGAAGGACCCGTGCGGATCGAACTGCCCGAAGGGCCGGACGCGCCGAACATGCGGCCGCGCGTCGTGAAACGCGGCCTCGGCGGCAACCTCATGTACATGCCGATCCTCGACGAGGAAGACGGCTACGCCGTGCGGTTCGGCGTGCGCGTGGCGCTCGTGGGATCGGCGCGGTCGCATTCGCGGCTGTCGTTTCCGTTCACGTGGGGCGGCGAGCGCCGCGCGGGCGCGGAGTGGGAAAAGAACCTGACGCACGGCCGCATCCAGTTCGGCGGCGCGCTGACCAGCAGCCGGCACCCGTTCTATGACGTGACGGACGCGCGCCGGCAGGCCTGGGCGCGGGCCGAGGCCACCGCGATGCGGCTGCACGTGGGCGGCACGGCGTCGTGGCAGCGGGTGAACTTCGGCGGCGCGGTGGACCAGGTGAAGACCATCGGCCTCGATGCGACGCTCGACACGCGGCTCGATCCGATCCTGCCGCGCAACGCGGTCTACGTGACGGGCCGGGTGGAACAGGTGCGCGTCACGCCGGATGGTGCCCCCGCGCGGGATCCGTTCGTGCGGACACAAATCGACGCGAGCGGGTACCTCGGCCTGATCCGCCAGGTCGTCCTCGTGGCGCGCGTCCTGCGCGAAGACGCGTCAAAGCCGCAGCCGGCCTACTTCAGGTCCATGCTCGGCGGCATGTCGAACCTCCGCGGTTTCGAAACGGCGAGCTTTGCCGGCGACACGCTGGTGGCGGGCACGCTGGAGCTGCGCGCGCCGCTCACGTCGCCGATCGAGGTGGCCAAGTTCGGCATGCGCGTGTTCACCGACGCCGGCACCGTCTACGACAAGGGCCAACATTACAGGGACCAGACGCCCAAGCAGGGCTACGGCGCCGGCATCTTCGTGACCGCTGCGGTCTTCCACCTCAACCTCGACGTGGCCCACGGCAAAGGCGCCGGGACGCGGCTGCACATCGGCGGCGGGTTCAGTTTTTAGGACGACACCCAACCTCTGCCCTTTGCCCTCTGCCCTTTGCCCTAACAGGACTGTATGATCAACCTGCCTGCCTTGAGGAGTGTCCGATGATCCGCAAGCGTCTTGTTGTTCTTTCCGCCGCTGCCGTGGTGCTGCTCCTGCACACCGCCGCCTTCGCTCAATCCGTCGACGACATCGTCGCCAGGAATCTCGCCGCCAAGGGCGGTGCCGACAAACTGCGGGCGCTGCAGACGCTGCGGCAGACC
>JAKALV010000102.1 GCA_021824055.1 Acidobacteriota bacterium | reverse complement strand
GACCCGCGCTGGCCGGCCAGCTCCGTGAGCGCCCGCTCGAAGGCGGCACGATTGGCGAGGCCCGTCAGAGGATCCGCGGTGGCCTGCACTTCGCTGGCCGCCAGCCGGTCTTCGAGCTCGGAGATTCTGGTGGAGAAGGCGCAAAGCGTCGCCTTCCACGACGCGTGCCGGGCCTCGGTGGCCCGCTTGAGTTCGCCCACCTCGCGCGCCAGCCGCGTCTTGATTTCCGCGAGGCTGTCGAGTCTCAGCAGCGCGTCGAAGCGCTCGGCCGATCTGCGCAGGCCCTGATCGAAGACATCCGAGTCGCCGGCCAGGGCGGTCATCGCCTCGTGGACCAGCCCGGCGAGCTCGACAATCTCGTCGCGCCGCGCCGATTCAACCGTCGCGTGCCGCACGAGGAACTGCCGGGCGGCCTCGACGCCGGCCAGGCACCAATCCGCCAGATTGGCCGGATGTCTCGCGGCCGCCAGGGCCGCGCGGCAGTCGTGAATCATGCCGGCCGGTCCGGCCGCATCGCCGCACGCGGCGACCCGGTCGGCGATCAGGGCCAGCGCCCGGTCGAGCACGGGCCGAAGCGCGTCGACCTGGCCAGTGAGTGTGTCCTCCGAGCACGGTGACGCGTCGCGCAGGTTGAGCTCAATCGGTTTCCGGCTCCCTGTGCCTGCCTGGAGGAACATGTCGTGTCAGCTCTCGGCCGACTAATCGGCCTCAGACGCGCCATCTTGAGGCGGCCAGCGCCTTCGGGGATCAAGCGACGGTTCGTGTCCGCGCCGGCGGATGCTCCAGCGCGGCCACCAAAGCCTGCGGCATTTGCCAGAGCGTGACGACATCCATGACGCCGCCGCGGGCGATCGCTTCCTTCGGCATGCCGAACACAACGCAGGATTGCTCATCCTCCGCGAACGTGTGCGCGCCGGCGCGCCGCATCGCGAGCAATCCGTCCGCGCCGTCCTGGCCCATCCCGGTCATCACCACGCCGATCGCGGGCTCGGCACGCAGTTGCGCCACCGACGTGAACAGGACATCGACGGCCGGCCGCTGAAAGTGCACCGGCGCGGTGTCGGTCAGCCCGATCCTAAGCTCGACGCCGTAGCGCTCCACGATCATGTGCCGGCCGCCCGGCGCGACATACACCACACCCGGACGGAGTTGATCGCCGTGCTGGCCTTCCACCACCCGATGGCTGGTGATCTCGTTGAGCCGCTCGGCGAATCGCCTGGTGAATCCGGGCGGCATGTGCTGAGCGATCACGATCGGCGGCAGGTCCGGTGGCAGTCGCGTGAGCAGCGACTCGATGGCCTGCGTGCCTCCCGTGGAGGCGCCGATGGCGATGAGCACATTCTGGGCGCGGGCCGCCGGGATCCGTCCGAGTGTCGCCGGCGCCATCGCGGCCGGCATGGCCGGCGGCTGCGGCCGGCGCAACGTGAACCCGCCGGCGCGCAGTTCGGCGATGCATCGCTTCAGCGCGTCCACCAGTTCGCCGACCGCCTGCGGCCCGCCGGGTTTCGCGAACACCGCGGCCGCGCCGATGCGCAGCGCCTCGAGACTGGCCGCCGAGCCGTCCTGGCTGATCGAGCTGACGATGATCGTCGGCGTCGGGCGGTATTCCATGATGCGGCGCAGAAAGCTGAGGCCGTCCACCTTGGGCATTTCGATATCGAGCGTGATGACGTCCGGTTCGTGCTTGAGCAGCAGGTCGCGCGCGATGAACGCATCGGCGGCCTGGCCGATCACCTGGATGTTGGGATCCGAAGCCAGCCCTTTCGCGAGCAGGTGCCTGACGATGGCCGAGTCGTCCACGATGAGGACCTTCGCCGGGCGCGCCACGGCCGGTTACTCCACCCGCCAGGACAGCCCGACGGGCTGGCCGTTGATCTGCATCATCAGCGCGACGGGCGGCGGCACGCTGTCGCGCGTGACCGCCGGGGCCGTCAGGTCGAAGGTGGACGCGGCGTCGGTGGCGGTGAGCCACGCGCCGGTGACCATGTTGGCGAACTCGCCGGCCATGTCGATCAGGTCGGCCTCCGAGAACTCGAGCGTCGGATCGCCCGAGAACTGCTGCGCCAGCTCGCGCGCCAGCGTGACGGGCATCGTCACTCGCATTTCGCCGCGCGAGGGGCCCGTGAAGCGGACCACCGAGGTCAGCGCCGGCGCGCCGGGCGCGGCCAGGGCCGCCGCGGCCGACGGATCGGCGGCCTCGGCGAACGCGAAGAAGCTGCGCTCGGCCACGTTCGTCACGGCCTGCTCGATCGGCGCGGATTCAGCGCGCGGCGGCACGGGCGCGCAGGAATTCATCAAAGATTCCACGGACCACCTCCGGTTGAAACGGTTTCTCAATGTAGGCGCTGACGCCGAGGTCGATGGCTTCCTCCCGCCGCAGCGTCGATCCGTCGGTCGAGACGACGATCCGGAGGAGGTGCTCGGGGTTGCGCGCGTCGATGGCGCGCAGCAGTTCGATGCCGTTCATGACGGGCATGTTGATGTCGGTCAGCACCGCGTCGACGGGCTGGCGGTCCAGAATGTCGAGCGCGGCCCGGCCGTGGGCGGCCTCGAGCACGACGCCGATGTCGAGATCGGTCTGCTGGAGGGCGCGCTTGATCACCGCGCGCATCATGGCGGAATCGTCGACGATCAGAATGTGTAGCGGCATCATTGCCTCAGCTCCATCACGCCACCCGGACGCCGGCGGTCGTGACCTGCACTTCGCCGGTCTCGGCCGACAGCCACACCGACCGCGCCGCTGCGCCGCCGGTGACTTCACGTTCCACTTTCACGCCGTTCTGCCACAGCATCGCGCGCGCGGCCAGCACGTTCCGTTTGCCGATCGCCTGGCCGCCGGTGATCGTGACTTCGGCGCCGCCGATCAACTGCACCTTGCAGCGGCTCTTCACCGCGCCCTGCGCGTAGGCGGAGCGGAAGAGCACGGGAATGCCGGTGTCGGCGAACGCGCCGGGTTGCTGCGCCGCGCGCTCCGGGTTGATGCGCGAGTCGGGCAGCAGGATGTGCAGCAGGCCGGCCACCCCCGCGACCGGATCCCAGATGCAGACGGCCACGCAGCTGCCGAGCGCATGCGTGACGATCATGCAGTCGGGCGTGCTCGCGACCGCAAACTCGCCGATGCCCACGACCATGCGCTGGTCGGCCGTCCGGTTCAGCTGCATCGCCGCTTCAGCCATTGAGCGGCTTCCGGTACGCGGCCGGCGCGATCCACTTCAGGCCGTGCGACACGCTGTTGAGCGATTCGGAATGCGACACGAACAGATAGCCGCCCGGCGCCAGGTGCCTTTCGAGCATCGTCACCACGCGTTGCTGCACGTCGGTCTCGAAATAGATCATCACGTTGCGGCAGAAGATCACGTCGAAGGGCTGGCCGCCCGGTCCCTGCTCGAGCAGGTTGATCTGGCGGTAGGTGATGTTCCGGCGCAACGCCGCCGACACGCGCGCGAGACCGTCCTGCTCGCCGACCCCCCGTTCGAAATGGCGCCGCAAAACGTCGAGGGGCAGGCCGCGCACATCCTCCATGCGGTACACGCCCGACGCGGCTTTCTCGAGCACGCGGGTCGACAGATCCGACGCGAGCATCGTGAAGGCGGGCGGGTCGGTCATGTCGGCCAGCGTCATCGCGATGGTGTAGGGTTCCTGGCCGGAGGAGCAGGCGGCGCACCACATCCGCAGCGGCCGGCCGTGGTCGGTCCTTCGCAACTCGGGCACGACGGTCGCGGCCAGCAGCTCGAAGTGCTGCTCCTCGCGAAAGAAGTAGGTGTGGTTGGTCGTCAGGGCATCAAGAAACGACGTGAGCTCCTCGCCCGACGTGTCGGCCTCGAGGACCTTCATGTAGTCGCCGTACGACGAGAGCTTGAGACGCCGCAGGCGCTTCTGCAGGCGGGCGATGATCAACGGCCGCTTGGCCGGCGTCAGCGTGATGCCGGCCTTGGTCCGCACCAGCGCCGAGATCTGCGCCAGTTCGCGGTCCCCGAGCAGGACCGGCTCCAGATTGTAGCCGGCGGTGGCCATACGCTACGCCGCGCGCCCGGTGACCCGTGCGTCATCGGCCAGCATCTGGTCCAGGTCGAGCAGGATCTTGATGCCGTCCTTGATCTTCGCGATGCCCAGGATGTACTGCGTGTCGACGCGGTCGCCGAAGTCGGGCCGGCTTTCAATGTCCTCGGCCGAGACGTTCAGCACCTCCGACACGCGGTCCACGATGGCGCCGAACACCACGCGCTGGTCGCCGACGGAGGCCTCGGTCACGATGATGCAGGTTTCGTCGGTCGGCGGCGTCGCCGTCAGATTGAAGCGCACGCGCAGATCCATCACCGGCACCACTTTGCCGCGCAGGTTGATGACGCCGCTGACGTGCGACGGCATCCGCGGGACCACCGTGATGTCCGTGATGCGCGTAATCTCGCGCACGTGGCCGACGGGAAAGGCGTAGTCCTCGCCGTCGAGCACAAAGGTCAGATACTTGCCGGCGCGTCCGGCGGGGGCTGTCGGGGTCATGTCTGCTCCTGCTATGCGGCTTCGAGATGCGCGGATCCGGCGGTGGCGATCTTCATCACCCCGTCCGCGTCGAGAATGAGGCCCACCTTGCCATCGCCGAGAATCGCGCCCCCGGAGATGCCGGTCACGTGGATCGAAGCGCCGAGCGGCTTGACGACCACTTCCTGCGCGCCGATCAGCTCGTCCACGATCAGCGCCACCTCGCGATGTTGATCTTCGATGACGACGAGCGTGCTCGCTTCAACCGCGGTGTCCAGGTGGCCGAGCCCGAAGAGGCGGCGCAGGCAGACCAGGGGCAGCACGCGATCGCGGACCTGCACGAGCCGGGGCTCGCCGCTCACCATGTGGATCTGCGCGGCCGTCGGGCGCAGCGATTCGCGCACCGCGAACGTCGGAATGACGAAGCGTTCGTCGCCGGCGCGGACGACCAGGCCGTCGAGAATGGCCAGCGTCAGCGGCAGCCGGATCGTGAACGTCGTGCCCTTGCCGCGCTCGCTGGCGATGTCGATGCGGCCGTGCAGGGCTTCAATGTTGCGCCGCACGACGTCCATGCCGACGCCGCGGCCTGAGATCTCGGTGATCGTGGCGGCCGTCGAGAAGCCGGGCGCGAAGATCAGCTTGAAGATCTCCTCATCGCCCGGGGTGTCGCCCGCGGCGAGGATGCCCTGGCTCACGGCCTTCCTGAGAATCGCCTCGCGGTTCAGGCCGCCGCCATCGTCTTCGATCTCGATGACGATGTTGCCGCCCTGGTGGTAGGCGCGGAGGGCCAGTTGGCCCGTCTCGCGCTTGCCGGCGGAGAGACGCGCCTCGCGCGGCTCGATGCCGTGGTCCACGCTGTTGCGGATCATGTGCACCAGCGGGTCGCTGATGTCCTCGACGATGCGGCGGTCGAGCTCGGTGTCCTCGCCGCTCAGCACGAGCTCCACGGGCTTGCCCGCGCGCTGGGTCAGATCGCGCATCAGACGCGCCATCTTCTGGAACGTCTGCCGGATCGGCACCATGCGCAGCGCCATCGCGCTGTGCTGGAGATCGCTGGTAATGCGCCGCAGCTGCGCGAGATTGCGAAGCAGCTTGGGATCCGCGATCTGCACCAGCGCCGCTTCCTGAATCAGCGACTGCAGGATCACGAGCTCACCGACGGTGTCGACGAGCGTGTCGAGTTTGCTGATATCGACCTTGATACCGGAGTGCACGGCGCTGCGCGGAGCGTCGGCGGTGACCCGCGCGGGAGGTGTGGGAAGGGCGGAAGGTTCGTGAGGTTCGGAAGGTGCGTGAGGTTCGGAAGGTGCGGCCGGGGTCTGGACGCCCGTCAGGATCGCTTCGACGTCGGCGATGAGCGAGACGCGCGCGACGGACAGGTCCACGCCGGACCTGCCGGCCGCGCGCTCGGCCAGGTCGTTGATCATCGCGGTCAGGGTGTCGACGGCGCGCAGCACCACGTCCACTTCGGTGCGGCCCATCGTGTGCTTGCCTGACCGGCAACGATCGAGGAGTTCCTCCACTTTGTGGGCGGTGGATTGCACCGTGATGACGCCGAGCGCACCGGCGTTGCCCTTGATCGTGTGGAACGGGCGGAAGACGTCGTTGAGCAGGCCGCGATCGTCCGGCTGGTCGTCGAGCTGCAGCAGCGTGGCCTCGATCGTGCCGAGGTGGTCGAGCGCCTCGGCCACGAACATCGCGGCCAGCTCAGGGTCGCCGCTGAGCGCGGCGACATCTCGTAGTACGTCCTGTTCGTTGCTCACGGCCACCGTCCCCTTTACACCGACAGAAAACTCAGCCGGCCCTTCCCGTAGTTGGGTATCTGAATCATGAAGTCCAGACGCGTCACCGGCTTCTTCATCAGGGCGTCGACCTCGGGCGCCAGCCGGTCTTTCGGCAGGCGGAGCAGCGCCGTGAGCTTGACGTGCGAAAAGTTGCCGGCGTTGAACTGACTGGCGCACACGTTCATGATTTCGCGGAAATTCTCGAACACCATTTCGTCCACCTGGCCGGCTTCAATCTGGCGTTCGGCCATCGGCGTCGGGAACATCGTCAGCGCGGCGCCCGCGTACGCCGTGAACTCCAGGTCCGCGAGGCCGACGATCCCCACGGCGCCGTCGGCTTTGGTGAAGAGCGCCACGGTGAACTTGTCGGTGGCCGCCCGGACGAGCGGTGGATTGCGGCTGACCACCACGGGTCTGCCAAACAGGTCCGACAGCAGCCGCTTCACGTTGTCCTGCGGCGGCATGATGCGAGGGGCGACGGCGGGTGAACTCATGATGTCCTCCGGTCAAATCACGCCGGCGAGCGCTTCCTGGAAGGCCTCGGGTGTGAAGGGTTTGGTGATGAAGAACTTCGCGCCGGCGTTCCTGGCGCGCTCGCGCATTTCGTCGCTGCCCTCGGTGGTCAGGAAGCCGAAGGTCGGCGTGGGGCCGTTCTTCTGCAGTTCCTCCAGCAGCTCGATGCCGTTCATCACCGGCATGTTCCAGTCCGACATCACGATGTCGGGCGCCGAGGCGCGGATCGCGTCGAGCGCGGCCGCGCCGTCGCCGGCTTCTTCCACCGTGTGTTCCTTGTACCCGGCCTGCCGCAAGGTGCGGGTGATGATCATTCGCATCGCACGGCTGTCGTCAACAATCAGAATGCGCATCGTCAGTTCTCCGAGAAATGCACGCCATCAGCGGGAGCACCGCCGCGCGGGTCCGCCCCCAGGATCACCACATCCACCGGATGGCCGTCACAGCGGAAGTGGAGTGTGACCACCAGGCGCGAGTGCGGCACGGTGGCTTCAAAGACGTCGCCTTCGATCACGACCGGCAGGCCAAGGGCGCAGGACCCGCCCAGCACCATCTTGGCCTGGCCGCCGACGATGTTCGCGAGCTCGCCGATCGCATCCTGAATCTCCGCGGCCGTGGCTGCCTCGAGTTCCATGCCGAACATGGCCGCCGCGGCCGTCCGGGCCATCGGTTCCAGGCACGCCACGGCCACGGCGCCGCGCCAGTCACCCGACAGCGCGATGTGTCCGGACCAGCGCCGATGTCCGGCGGAGACCGGAGGCAGCGGCGTGTCCGAGCACTGCAGATCGAGGCCGAGCATGGACGTCCAGACTTTCTGACACCGCGGCGCCAGTTCGCGGGAGAGTTCGGCGGCTTCGGGCCAGAGTGATCGCGCGGCGTTCAACATCGGGGGAATAATCGGCGGAGGGCGGCGCGGCTTGAGCGAATCGGGCGCGACGGCCTACCGACACCGGGCATCGGCGCCCACAACGGCCACGTCCACCGGATGACCTTCGCAGCGGAACGTCAGCTTCACCACCGCGTGCGAGTGCGGCACCGCGGTCTCGAAGTGCTCGCCCTCGATGACCACCGGCAGCCCCAGCACGCAGTTGTCGCCGAGGACCTGCTTGGTCTGACCGCCGAGGATGTTGGCGATCTCGCCGATCGCATCCTGGATTTCGGCGTCGCTGGCGTCCGCGGGCTCGATTCCGAACATGGCTCCGGAGACCATGCGGGCCATCGGCTCGAGGCACGACACCGTGATGGCGCCGCGCCAGTTACCCGACAACGCGATGCAACCCGACCAGCGCCGCTGTCCGCCCGCCGGCGCCACCGCGGCCGCGTCGGCCGGCTGCAGGTCCAACCCCAGCACGGTGTTCCAGACGTCGCGGGTTCGTGATGCGAGCTGGTCGGGCAGCAACGCGGCGTGGGTGTCCGGATGGTCGAGCATCAGGCCGGTAATCGACGCGTGAACCGGGGCCTTGAATCGGCCGGACCGCGCGCGAGCGGGATAAGATGCCGGGGCGGCACCCATCCTCTATTAATGATGAAGATTCTGCTGATCAACCCGCCCTTCACCGAGCCGATGGGGCCCTATCCCGCCATCTGCTACCTGAGCGGGTTCCTGAAGACCCTGGGCCGTCCGGCCGCGATGGCGGACGCGAGCCTGACCGTGTTGCTGCGGCTGCTCAGCCGCGAGGGCGTCTGCGACGTCGCGGCAGAGATCGCGGCGCGCGGCGGTTCCGGCGACGAACGCGTGCAGGCGTTTCTTGGCCGCGTCGATCATTACGCGCGGACGATCGAGACGGCGGTCGCGTGCCTGCAGGGGCGCGACCAGGGGGCGCTGGCGCGAGCACTCCGGCCCGGATATTTTCCGCCGCCGCTCGAGGCGCGAAGCGCGTGGGCCACGCAGATCTACTACAACGTGCAGGGCTTCGAGGCCGAGCTGGGGACGCTGACCGCCGCGCAGCGCGAGCGGCTGCTGGCGTCCTCCGCGCCGCTCCGATCCGCCTTCGGGACTTCGTCGGAAACCGACGAGGCGCGGTTTCGCGCGAGCGCGGCCATTGCGGAGTTTGCGAAGGTCATTCAGCTTGCGATCGAGCCGGACTTCGAGCTGGACGCGTACGCCGAGCGGCTGAGCGACGAGTGCGCGTCGTTCGATGGCCTGCGCGCGCGGTTGCAGGAACGCGACGGCGTCATCGATCGATATGTCGATGACGCCGCGGCGGAGCTGGCCCGTGAGCATCAGCCGGACGTGGTGGGGCTCTCGGTGCCGTTTGCCGGCAGCGTGTACGGCGCGCTGCGCATGGCGCGGCGGTTCAAAGCGCTCAACCCGGCCGTCACCGTGGTGATGGGCGGCGGATGGGTCAACACGCAATTGCGGCACCTGAGCGAGCCGGCGGTGTTCGACTACATTGATTTCATCACGCTCGACGACGGCGAACGGCCGCTGGCGTGCGTGCTCGAGCTGCTGGAACAGCGCCGCGAGCCCGGACAGTTGTGCCGGACGTTCGCGCGCCGCGAGGGGCGCGTCGTGTTTGTGAACGACGCGCGGGAGCGCGACGTGTCGTGGGCCGACACGGGCACGCCCACCTACGCGGGGCTGCCGCTCGGGCAGTATCTCTGCTACCGGCCGACCGTGCAGGCGTTTCAGCGGATCTGGGGCACGCGCTGGAACAAGCTCACGCTGGCGCACGGCTGCTACTGGAAGCGCTGCTCGTTCTGCGACACGCGGCTCGACTACATCAACCGGTACGAGCAGGTGCCGATCGAGATGCTGGTGGACCGCATCAAGGCGCTGATCGCGGAGACCGGCGAAAGCGGATTTCACTTCGTGGACGAAGCCATGCCGCCCGCACTGTTGCGCCGGCTGGCGGAGCGATTGATTGCCGAGCGGCTGACGATCTCCTGGTGGGGCAACGCCCGGTTTGACCGCGCCCTCGGGGACCTCGCGCCGCTTCTGGCCGAGTCCGGCTGCATCGGCATCACCGGCGGACTCGAGACGGCGTCGGAACGCACGCTGGCGCTCATCGACAAGGGCGTGCCCCTGGCTCAGGGCGCGCGCATCTGCCATCGCCTGGCGCGCGAAGGCGTCTTCGTGCATGCGTACCTGATCTACGGTTTCCCGACCGAAACGGCGCAGGAAACCGTGGACGCGCTGGAGTTCGTGCGCCAGCTGTTCGCCGCCGGCGCGCTGCACTCCGCGGTGTGGCACTTCTTCGGGCTGACCCGGTTCAGCCCGATGGCGCAGGACCCGGCGAAATACGGGATCACGCTCAGACCCGCCGTGACCCGCCCGTTCAGCAACTACCTGGTCGAGTATGACGAGCCGGGCGGCATCGACCACGCGCAGTTCGGCGACGGCCTGCGGCGCGCCACCAGCCAGTTTCGCCTGGGGATCGGACTCGAGCGCCCGGCGCATGCGTGGTTTGCCGGCATCGCGATGCCGGTGCCCGCGGCGACACTGCCGAAAGACTTCGTCGCGAACGCGATCGCTACCGCGGGTGCTTGATGAACGTCCCCTGCTGCAGTTCCTGCATCGCCACCTGCAGTTCCGCCTGCGTGTTCATCACGATCGGTCCGTACCAGGCCACCGGCTCTTCGATCGGCTTGCCCGAGACGAGCAGGAACCGGATGCCGTCGTCGCCCGCCTGCACG
>JAKALV010000101.1 GCA_021824055.1 Acidobacteriota bacterium | reverse complement strand
ATCACCGCGGCCGCAGTGCCGATCGTCTTGCCATCAACCGTCACCGTGGCACGCAGCGTGTAGCTTCCAACGGGAACGCCGGAGAGCGGCAGGAGCGCGTCGGCGCGCAGCATGTCCGGGCTCGAAAGCAACGTCGCGTCACGCTCCAGCACGGGCGCCTGCCGGCCATTGGGAATCAGCGACATCGTCACTTTCACATGCTCCGGGAATGGCGCGCCCGGCTGCGGATACAGTTCGATCCCGGCGCCGAGCGTCGTCACGCCGGCCGGCACTTCGTCAAGCGCGAGAAACTGGGTCCTGCCGGCCGTGTCGGTCCACCACGTCAGCACGTCGCTCGCATTCAATGCGCCCATCACCGCAAGGTGGGCGTCGATCGGCACGTCGATGCTGCCCACGCTGCCTGTGGCATCGGTCACGCCAAATCGCAGCTGATATTTCCCTGGGGCCACGGCCAGGGGAAACGTGAACCGGTAGTTGGACTTGTCGGCCGGCGCGGCCAGTTGCTTCCGGCCGCCGCGCAGTTCGCCTTTCTCGCTCACCAGGCCAAACGCCATCGTCAGCGGCCCGGGGACCATCGCGGGCACATCCAATCCGATATCGAGCTCCACCTGGCTGGACGGCGCGCGCCGCATCGCCACGGCAAGCCGGATCGGCACGTTGAAGAGCGGCTGGCCTTCATTGATCGCCGCCTTCATCAATTCCTCGGCCGTCACGACCGGCGGCGGACCGGGAATCACGGCCTGCCGATTGGCCTGCACCGTGACGCCGGATCGGCGGACCGACGTCGACACGCTCAATGCGCGACCCTCCGCCGCGTCGCCGGGCGGCTCAACGCCGAGCCGGTACAGCGCGGATCCGGCCACGGCGGCGCGATCGAACGCGCGATCCGGTGTCCCGATGACGGCTTGAAAGAAGCCGCCACTCGCATCGGCGAGCGTCTGCATCGCCGATCGGAACATGCGCCGGTCCTCGCGGCGCCGCCCGGTCAAACCGGCTTCCGGCGGCCCCGCCGAGCTCTCGCCGTTGTCGGACGGCACCGACCGGCCGCTGTCGCTGGAGTCGATATCATCACCTTCGTCGACGAGCACGCCCAGTTGCACGCCGGCCTCCGCCGCCGCCCGGGCAACCGGCTCGAAGTCATTGAGGGAATTGCGCGCCGCCCCGATGCCCTGCGACATCAGCACGAGCTCCTTGAGACCTTTCGCCGGCGCCATGGCCTTGATCGCCGCGATCACCGCCGTGGTCTGCCGGCCGGTGGTGCCGTGCGTCGCCGCCGCAATCATCCGCGCCACGCCCTGCGCATCGCCGGCGCACTGGTTGCGCCCGACCAGGATCTCGGTTGGTTGAGAGGGCACGTCGTTCGCGTTGCCGCCAAAACACTCTCGCGTGATGACGTTTCGCAACACACCCTGATCGTTGTAGTCCACGATGTCGAGCGCTTCTTGAATGCTGAGCGTCGGGCTGGACGGCGTCAACGGCCGTCGGGGGTCGTTGAACTCGCCGGTCACCTTCTTCAACGCCTGCTTCAGCATGGCGCGATCCAGCGTGGGGTTCACGATCCCGGTGCCGCTGGTGGTCGTAAAGCCGATGTAGTCGGCTGCGGGCTGGCGGTCGATGAATCGCGACGCCGCCGCGAACATCGATTTGCCGCCACCCGCGGGAAATGACAAGTCGTCCACCATCAGCACGAACAGGCGCGACTCGCGCGTTGGCGTGGAATTGGTCACCACGCGCCGGCCGACGGGCTCGTCCGGCGGAAGGTCGGTCGCGATGATCGGCGCGGCCTCGCGCGCCACCTGCACGTACGACAGCGCCCGCACCGGCTGCACCTTGCCGTTGAGCTTGACCTGAAAATCCTCCGCGGTCAGTCCGGGCACCGGCTTGCCGTCGCGATCGAGCACGACCACATCCACCGTGACCAGCGTCACGCTGCTGCGAAACGTCGGCGTGCGTGGCGGCGTCTGCGGCGGCGCTTGCTGGCGCGCGAGCGCGATCGCCGATGCGGCGCAGCAGAGCCCAACGACGACCATCGATTGACGCATACGGGCAGCTTACCGCTTTCGCACGACCGCGGCGCGCGTTCCCACCGGCTTGTCGTTGGCCATCAATGTCGCGCGGACAATGTACGAGCCCGGCGGCAACGCGCTGAAGGGAAATTTAACGTCGGCACGAAGCAACGTCGCCGCGGGATGCGCGCTCGTCTCCTCCTCGGTCATCGGCTTGCTCTCGCCATCACGCGTGAGCGACCAGCTGACCGTGGGCGGCTCGCCCGGCATCGCGCCGTTCGGATACAGCTCCAACGAGGCATGCAGTGTATCGGCGCCGGCCGGCACATCCTCGATCGCAAACAACTGCGCCTTGTTCGTGCTGTCGACGACCCACGTCAGCACGTCGCTCGACGTGAACTCGCCCATCGGCGCCAGCGTGGCGTTCACGGGCAGCTCGATCGCGCCCATGGCGCCCGTGCTGTCCGCCGCCACGAATCGGACCCGATACTGGCCGGGCGGCAGCGGAAACAGGAACGGCGCGGCGTAATCCGCGCCGCCGGATGGCGCGAACACGCGGCGGCTGTTGCGAACGGCGTTCGCCGAGTCAATCAGCCCCACGAACGTCGTCACCGGCCCCTTCACCGTGGCGGGCATGACGACGTCGACGTTGACGTCCACTTGACCGGCCACGCTCGCGCTTCGGCGAACCATGGACGCGATACGAATCGGCACGTCGCTGGCGACGGTATTGGAGATCAGCGCTGCCTTCAGCACATCGTCAATGGACGCGGGCACGGGTCCGGTCAGGACTTTTCCGGGTTCGACGGGTGCGACGGGTTCGACCGGTGCGGGTTCGGCGGCCACCGCGAACCGGTTCGCTCTCGCCGTGACGCCGAGGCGCTTCACGGATGCCGTGACGACAAAGTCCTTGCCGGCCGTTGTGCCCGAGGGCAGCTCCACGCCAAGGCGATACACCGCGGAACTGGCTGCGATCACCTTGTCGAACGCCGGATCGGGCGTGCCGACGACGCGATAGAACGTGCCGCCGAGCATGTCGTTCAGTGTCTGCGCGCCGTTCACAAACAGCCTGTCGTCCTCCCGGCGCCGGCGTGACGTGCCCGGATCGGCCTGGACCACGGCGCCGGGTTCCAGCGCGCGCCGGCCTTCGTCGGTGAGACTGATGTCCGGTTCTTCGAGCAGCACGCTTAGTTGCACACCCGCGAGCGCCGCCGCGCGCACGAGGGGATTCAGATCGTTGACCTCGCGCGACACGGGAAGGCCCTCGGTCAGCAGCACCAGGTGGCGGATGCCGCTCGCAGTTTTCATGGCGTTGATGACCGACAGGATGCCGTCGATCTGACGGCCCTTGTTCTGACGCGACAGCGCCGCCACGCGGCGGGCCTCGCGCTGCACGTCGGACGCGCACTGGTCGTTCGCAATTACTTCAGCGAGCGACCGGTCGCCGAAGGCCGCGCGGTCGCCGTTGAAACACTCGCGGACGATCACATCGGTCAACAGCGAATCGTCACCGCGCTCGATGTCAATCGATTCGCTGATGCCGAGCGGCGAGTCGGGGCTGCTGCCCTGCGCCCGACCGCCCGTTCCCGGCCCGCTCTTGCCGATGCCGCGCGGGTCGTCGAACGCGCCCACGACCCTGGCCAGCGCGGCACGCACCGGCGCGCGATCGCGCGTGGGATTCACCGCGCCGACGCCGCTCGTCGTAGTGAATCCGATCGGATCCGAGGCCGGCACGCGATCGAGAAACCGCGAGGCCGCCGCGAACATGGCCTTGCCGCGAAGCGGCGAGAACGACAGGTCATCGACGAGCAGAATGAAGACGCGGGATTCGGCGGGTGGCGCCGCGGACGCCGATGGCACGGGCGACGCTGATGACGCAGACGACACACGGACAGCGGATGCGCCGGCATTGCTGATCGTTCGCCGCGGCTCTTCCGCCGATCGCGCGACCACCGGCGGCGTGACGGGAACGAGCGGCGTGACGGGCGCCGGCGCAGGTGGCGCGACCGGCTTGTCAGTGGACGGGGGCGCAGCGGGGGCGGCCGCCGCTTGCACGTAGGCCAGCGCCCGGATCGGCTGCGGCTTGCCGTTCAGTTTGATCTCGATGTCGTCGGCGGTCAGGCCGGGCACCGGCCGGCCGTCCTTGTCCAGCACGGTGACGTCGATCGTCACGAGCGACACGGCGCTCCGGAATTTCGCCACCGGCTGCTGAGCTGCCTGTTGGGCCCGAACATGCACCAGCGACCCGCCGGCGCACACGCACGCCACCGCGACTAGAACCCTTCGCATGACACGTCCTCCAAAACTCGACAGGCAAAAGACAGTGTAGGAGCAATTTGGATAGTGGGGCAATGAGGCAATGGGGCAATGGGGCAATGGAATCGTTCTAAGCTTGTGTCTCCATGGCTCGAAAAGCACTTGTGCTCGTTGGGCTGGCTGCCATTGCGGCGGCAGGCTACTGGCTCACACGTACACCGCCGTTCACCTTCGCGCCGGACGCCGACCGCAATGTGCTGCTCGTCACCATCGATACGCTGCGCGCCGACGCGCTCGGGTCGTACGGCGGGCGCGCGCTGACGCCGAACCTCGACCGGCTGGCTGCGCGCGGCGCGCGGTTCGAGTTTGCGCACGCGCACGCGGTCGTCACGCTGGTATCGCACGCCTCCATCCTGAGCGGGCGCTATCCCTACGAGCACGGCGTCCGGGACAACACCGGCTACCGCTTTCCTCAGACGATGCCGACGATGGCCACGCTGCTCAGGGCGCGCGGCTTCGCCACCGGCGCGTTCATCGGCGGCTTTCCGCTCGAGCATCGTTTCGGCCTCAACATCGGCTTTGACACCTACGACGACAACCTCGCGCCGGCGGCCGGCACCGACGCCGGCGAGCGTGAACGCCGCGCCGACGCCGTGGTGGCGTCGGCCCTGAACTGGATCGGACAGCAGCCGCGCAAGTGGTTCTCATGGGTCCACGTGTACGACCCCCACGCGCCGTACGCGCCGCCGCCGGAGTGGGCGGCGAGGTTTCCCTCGGATCCGTACCTGGGCGAAGTGTCCTGGACAGACTTCGCGCTCGGCGCGCTCTTCGACCGGCTCGCCACGCTCCCCCGCGCCACGCTCGTCATCGTCACGGCCGATCACGGCGAGGGGCTCGGCGATCACGGCGAATTGACGCACAGTCTGTTCGCGTACGAATCGACGCTGCATGTGCCGCTCGTCATCGCGGAGCTGGGGGGCGCCCAGACGTCCGCGCCGAAAGGCGTGACGATCAGCACACCGGTGCGTCACATCGATCTGCTGCCGACGTTGCTCGATGCGGCCGGCGCGCCCGCGGAGTCCTCCCTGTCCGGCACGTCGCTGCGCGGCCTGATCGCGTCGGGCGGCGGCGCGGATCGGCCGTCGTACTTCGAGGCGATGAGCGCGAACATCGCGCGCGGCTGGGCGCCCCTGCGCGGCGTGCTCGTCGGCCGCGAGAAGTTCATCGACCTGCCCATCGCCGAACTCTACGATCTTCACGCCGACGCCAGGGAACTGCGCAACGTCGTCGCAATCGAGCCTGATCGCGAACAGGTGTTGTTCAACACGCTGAAGAGCTTCAACGTGGCGCCCCCCGGACGTCCGCAGGCCGAAACCGCCGACACGGTGGAAGCCCTGCGCTCGCTCGGCTACATCGGCGGCGCCGCGGCCCCCGTGCGCGAGCGGTACACCGAGGCCGACGACCCCAAGAAGCTCGTCGAGCTTGAACAGACGATGACGCAGGCGATGGCGGCCTATCAGGCGGGCAAGGTCGCGGATGCGGTGGCGATGTTCAAGAGCGTGATCGCCCGGCGCGCCGACACCGAGGACGCGTATCGAAAGCTCGCGCTCATCTACTGGCGCTCCGGTCGCCCCGGCGAAGCGATATCCACACTGGAAGCCGCATTGCGCGCGGGCGTGACACAGAGTGAGGTGAAGATCAAGCTCGGCGAATATCTGGCGCAGTCGGGCCAGCCGGGCAAGGCGATCCAGCTGCTCTCGTCATTTGCCGGCGACGATCCCGACGCGCTGATCGCGCTCGGCAACGCGTATCAGATGTCCGGCCGCATGCCTGAGGCGGTCACGACGTTTCAACACTTGATCGCCATTGATCCAAAGAATGGCGTCGGGTACGAGAACGTCGGCGTGGCCAAGCTGCAGGCCAACGATCTGGCCGGAGCTGAAGCGGATCTGCGCAAAGCGGTTGAGGTGGACCCCGGCCTGGCGAGCGCGTTCACGGCGCTCGGCGTCGTGTTCGCGCGGACCGATAGAAAGACCGACGCGACCGACGCCTGGAAGCGCGCGGTGGACCTCGACGGTACCGAGTTCAATGCGATGTACAACTTGATCGGCGCGCTGGCTGAGGCCGGGCGCATGGAGGAAGCCCGCGCCTACGGCGAGCGCTTTGTGAGCACGGCTCCGCCCGCGCTGCAGGACGAAATCGCGGCAGTACGTAAACTGCTGGGGCGCCAATAGAACAATGAAGAACGTCGCCGGTTTCATGCCGAAGCCGGTCCCTGGGCGCCAACCAGGCGGGCAAGCTCCCCGCGTTACATGTCGATGATGACCATCGGGTCGGAGTTGCCCCTCGCTTTCCTGCCGCGCTTGCTCACGACCTGATACTCGTACGCGCCCTTCGGCGCATGCATGTGAATCTTCAACGGAAGGTGCGCGGCGGCCGCCACCGGTCGCTTGACCCCGACGGGACCCGGTCCGCCGTCGTCGCACAGGGCCGCGGACAACGTCACCGACCAGGCCTCCGTGGTGTGATTGACGATCTTCCATTGGTCACCCGGGCTCAGATCGGCGACGGGTGGCAACACGAAGACCTCTTCACCTCGCTGAACGATGTGCGTTTTCTGGTTGGCCATGTGGTCCCTCCTTGTTTGAGTCGATTACCGTGCGATCAGGCGCACGTACCGGTCGTCCTTCCGAAGCTCTGCCAGGAACGGCGATCGATCCACCAAGTCGCGCGGATAGCCGGAGGCGATCGCTCGCTCCAGGGCGGCCAGCGCCTCCGTGCGATCGCCCAGCTGCTCGCGTACGCTGGCGACCAGGAACAGCACCTGGTTGTCAGGCGGACTCAGGCGCTCAACGGCTTCGAGCGTCGCGCGCGCTTCGCGGACGCGTCCAAGCAGCGAGTAGGCATCGGCGAGTTGTCCCAGCAACGTCGGGTCGTGTGGATTCGCGCCTCGTGCCGTCTCAGCCAGCTCGATCACGCGTTCGTACGCGGCCCTGGATTTCATCCGCTCGCCGGGAGCCCAGTACAACGCGGCGCCCAGGCTGCGCCAGACCTCGATACTGCTGGCGTTGAGCCGTGCGGCTTTCTCGTACTCGCGCGCGGCTTCGGCATAGCGTCCCTGATCGTAAAGGTAGTAGCCCAGGTTGGATGCCGACTGGTACGTCGGCCGGATCTCCATGGAGCGGCGGAACTTCGTGTATGCCTCCTCCGATCGCTGCAGTTTAAGCAGCGCCACGCCCAGGTTGTTCAGCGAGCGCGTGCTGTCCGGCGTGAGCTCCGCGGCCTTCCGGCACTGCACTTCGGCGTCCTTCCACTGCTCGCCAATGAGATAGGCGCGGCACAAGTCGTTACTGAGGAGGGAATCGTCCGGTCTCGCCTGCAAACCCGCCCGATACGCCGCCACGGCGTTGTCCCGCTGCTTGGCCGCTTCATACGCCAGCCCCAGCTCGTGACGCGCGTCGCTGTTCGACGGGTCCAGCGCAACCGCCTGGCTGGCGTATTGAATGGCCTCTTCGCCCCGCCCCGGCAGCCCTCGCGCGATGGTCGCGAACGCGACGTACACGGGCGCGAACTGATCATCGATTTGATTGGCCGCCCGGCAGCTCGCCTTGGCCCGTTCCACGAGAGCGTCATCCCTGCTCTGCTCGAATTGGCGCCAGTACGCGCCGCAGAGAGCCAGATGCGCCGCCGCGAAGCGGGGATCGGCGCTCACCGCCAGCGTCAACGCGTCCACGGCGCGATCCGTGTTGCGCGCATCTTCAGCGGAGCGATGGAGATACCCGCGACCCAGCACGTAGGATTCGCTTGCCCCGGGCACGTTCGTGCCGCCCGCGCCAATCGCCGCGCGCGCGTCGGGCACCAGGTCAACATCGAGCACGTCCGCCGCGGCCGTGACGAGCGCGCGCTGCAGAGTGGCTTCCTGGCCGGCGGGAATGTCGATCGATCGCGCGCGGCCGGCCGGCACGTCGGCGCGCTTCACGGTCACGTGAATCCCCGACGCGCTGCGTTCCACTCCGCCGGTCAGCGACATCGTGGCCCCCAGCGTCCGCCGGGCGCTGTCGGCACTCACCCGGTCGCCAGGCAGTTCACGCAACACCACCGCCTGCGAGATCACGCGCAGCGTCGCGTCGAATCGCTGCAGCGCGGAAAGACCGCTGGTCAGCGTTTCGACCAGCCCGTCGCAGAACACCTGATCCGCATTTCCGCAGGCGAACGGCAGCACGGCCACTTGCCGGAACGACATCAGCGTCGTGTTCCGGCGCCGCGCGGCATTCCACAACGAGACGCTGACGGCCCCGACCACGATGAGCGCCAGGAACATGACCGCGGCGGCCCGCCGGAATCGGCGGCGGCCCGGCAGCAACACCGGCGGCATCGCGCGGCGGTTCGACGCGACGTCGCGAACATCCTTGAGGTCGCGCGCCAGGTCACGCGTTGACGCGTAACGCTGCGCCGGATGTTTGGCCAGACACCGCTCGAGGACCGTGACCACCTGGGGCGGCACCGACGGACAGAGCTCCAGAATCGGCGTCGGCTCATCCTCGACGATGGCCGCCAGCGTCTGAATCGTGGTGTCGCGCTTGAACGCTCGCCGGCCGGTCAGCGACTCGTACAACAGAACGCCGAGCGCAAACTGGTCTGCGGCAAATGTCACCGCTTGGCCCGACACCTGCTCGGGCGCCATATACGCAACGGTGCCGAGCAAGGTGTGCGCGGACGTCAACTCGTGCTGCGTGGCCGTCTCGTCCTCCGGCGCGCATGACACGGGCCCGCTCTTGCTCAGGCCGAAGTCCACGATCTTCGCGCGGAGGTCGGCCGTCAGCATGACGTTCTGCGGCTTGAGGTCGCGGTGCACGATGCCCGCCTCGTGCGCCGCGGCGAGTCCGTCCGCCACCTGCCAGACCACGTTGACCGCGTCGCGCGTCTTCATCGGCCCAGCGGCAAGCCGGGACGACAACGGCTGTCCGTTGACCAGCTCCATCACGATGAACGGGCGGCCGTCGACCTCCCCAATGTCGTACACGGTGACGATCGCCGGGTGATTGAGTGACGACGCCAGCCGGGCCTCGCGTTCGAGACGCTCGGTCGCCGCGCGATCAGACTGAAAGTGTGCGGAGACGATCTTGATGGCCACGAAGCGGCCGAGGCGGTCGTCGCGGGCGCGGTAGACCTCTCCCATGCCGCCCTCGCCGAGCAGTTCCAGAATCTCGTAGGCGCCGAAGCGCTGGCCTGGCTCGAGGAGCACAGGGTCGTCCCCGCCGGAGGATACACCCGGCAGACGCCGTTCGCCGCTAAGTGTCGCGACGCCGTAAAGCGCCGTCACCGGGCGACGCGGATTCCTCGTGACGCCTTGACGCCACGTGGATCAGGGTCTTGCCGGCGTACACCGGGAGATATGCCAGAGCGTGCAGGCGGGTCCGCGAACCGAAGGCGGCCTGCGCGGCCGGCAGCGGCGGGAAGAGCCGGCGCCAGGCGTACGCGGACTTCCTGACAACGCCGCCTTCCCGCCGCACACCCGACGCGGCCAGATGACGCGTGACGCGCCCGAACGACATCGACTGTTCGCGAAACTCGCGCTCGAATGCGTCATCCTGCGCCCGGCTGGTCAACGGCCCGGGCGCGGCGGCCAGCGGAAGCTGCAGCAGTTTTTCGGTCGTGCGCACCAGCAGGGAAAACTCGCTGGCCAGTCCGGTCTCGTCGAGCAACGCGGCCAGCCGATCCGGGTTCAGCTCGGCCCTGTGGAGCATCAACCGTCCGGCGAAATCGACGACGTGCTTCAGGGCGATGTTGAACGCGTGGTGCGCGCAGTGCGCGACGTCAAACACGACCTGATGCTCGAGCGACATGACCGGCAGCCGCCACTCGTCAACCACCGCCACAGTGTGGTCCCGCCACGCGCTCTCCATGAAGCGCGCCCGTCCGGCCATCGCGCGGTGCATGTCGAAATGCAGTTCGAGCAACCCGCCGCCGGCCGCGCCGTACTGAAGGACCACGTGATGCAGGTAGAGCGAGCCGCTGTGAAACCCCAGCGCCCGCGCGATGCGTGACACGCGCACCAGATCGCGCGTCCGGCACAGGACGTCGAGATCGGCCATCGGCCGCAGTGCAATGTCCCGGTACACGCCGGCCATGGCGGCCGGTCCCTTGAGCGCAAGCACCTCCGCGCGCGCGTCGCGGCACGCGTCAAGTAGACGAGCCAGCACGGTCAGCGCTTCGGTATTCCGGATCTGAGTGCTGTAGTAAGCTTTCTCCCAACGCGCTCTCAGCGGTGCGGGCGCCTCGACATCGTCTCGGG
>JAKALV010000100.1 GCA_021824055.1 Acidobacteriota bacterium | reverse complement strand
GGCCATGTCGACCGACGAGGCGAACTGCGGAAAGCGGTCGATGGCCATCGCGACGATCTTGATGAGGATGGCGGTCACCGTGAGCTTGCCGCCGGCCTCCTCGACCTTCTTGCCGTACGCCTTGCGGAACTGCTCCGGCGCCGTGACGTCGGCCTTGTCGTTCTGCGTCACGTGCGGCACCGTGGCCCAGGCCTCGCTGAGGTGTTCCGCCGTCTTGCGGCGGATGTTCGACATCGGCCTCGTTTCGACGGCGCCCCACTTCGTGAAATCCGGCAGCGAGGCCGAAGGCCGAGCTGAACCGGCCGAACCGGCCGAACCCCTCGAACCTGCCGAACCCGTCGAAGAGAGAAGCACTCCCCGAACATGCCGCTTCACGTCGGCGTTGCCGATGCGGCCGCCCGGGCCCGTGCCTTCCACCGTGGTGATGTCGACGCCCAGCTCACGCGCGTAGCGGCGCACTGATGGCGCGGCCGGCACCGGCGTGGCCAGCTCCAGCTCGCCGGCGCCCGTGTTCGGCTTTGGCGCGACGGCCGCCGCGGCGGGACGGGCGGAGGAGATGTCGACGACTTTTCCGGGCGTTGTGGGGGCTGCGCCTTCAGGCTTTGTGGCGGCTTCGCCAGCAGGCGTTGTGGGGGCTGCGCCTTCAGGCGTTGTGGGAGCTTCGCCAGTGGGCTTTGTGGCTGCTGCGCTTTCAGGCTTCGTGGACGCTGCCGCGGCAGGCGGCGCGGGCGCAGCGGCCGCGGCTTCCACCGTGAACACGACCTGTCCCGACTTCACCTTGTCGCCGGCCTTGACGTTGACCGTCAGCACCTTGCCGGCGACGGTGGACGGCACTTCCACCGTCGCTTTGTCCGTCTCGAGCTCGAGCACCGACTGGTCGATGGCGACGATTTCGCCGACATGCACCATCACACGAGCGACGTCGGCTTTCTCGACGCCTTCACCTAGATTCGGAATCGCAAAGTCCATTCACAACCTCAACACCATTTTCACCGTGAAGAACGTAAAGAACGTGAAGGAAGCTTTTCGAAGAGAGGTTCTTCACGTTCTTCACGAGCGTCACGGTGGTTGGCTCTTATGACACTGCCGGATTCGGCTTTTCAGTGTTGATGCCGAGATCCTTGATCGCGGCCTTGACCACTTTCGCGTCGATCTTCCCCTCGCGCATCAGCGCGGAGAGCGTCGCAATGGTGACGAAGCGCGCGTCCACTTCGAAGAAGTTGCGCAGCGCGGCGCGATCCTCGCTGCGGCCGAACCCATCGGTGCCGAGCGCCGTGATCGGTTTGCCGATCCACTGCGCGAGCATCGCCGGCTGGCTCTTCAGGTAGTCGGACGCCGCGATCACGGGCCCGTCGGTCTTCGCCAGGCACTCGGTCACAAACGGCACCCTGGGCGTGTCGCCCGGATGCAGCATGTTCCAGCGCGTGACCGCGTTGGCGTCACGGTACAGCTCGTTGTAGCTCGTCGCGCTCCAGACGTCCGCGGACACGCCGTACTTGGCCAGCATCTCCTGCGCCTTGACCACTTCGTTCAGGATCGTGCCGCTGCCGAGCAGCTGCGCGCGCAGCTTGGATTTCTTGTCGCCCGCCTTGAACTGATACAGGCCCTTGAGGATGCCCGCTTCGACGCCGGCGCCTTTCGGCATCGCCGGCATCGCATACGCCTCGTTCATGACCGTGAGGTAGTAGAAGATCGACTCGCCGTCGACGTACATCCGCTTGATGCCGTCCTTGATGATCGTGGCCAGCTCGTACGCGTACGCCGGGTCGTAGGACAGGCAGTTCGGCACGGGCAGCGACAGCACGTGGCTCTGGCCGTCCTGATGCTGCAGGCCCTCCCCAGCGAGCGTGGTCCGTCCGGCGGTGCCCCCCAGGAGAAACCCGCGGCAGCGGGCATCGGCGGCCGACCAGATGAAGTCGCCCACGCGCTGAAACCCGAACATCGAGTAGTAGATGAAGAACGGAATCGTGTTCACGCCCTGGTTCGCATACGCGGCGCCCGCCGCGATGAACGACGCCATCGATCCCGCTTCGGTGATGCCCTCCTCGAGAATCTGGCCGTCCTTCGCCTCCTTGTAGTACAGGAGCGTGGCCATGTCGACCGGCTCGTACACCTGGCCGATGCTCGAGTAGATGCCCACTTCGCGAAAGAGGCCTTCCATGCCGAAGGTGCGCGCTTCGTCGGGCACGATCGGCACCACGAGCTTGCCAATCTCCTTGTTGCGCAGCAGCTTGCCCAGCATCTTCACGAACACCATCGTGGTCGACGCCTTCTTGTCCGCAGTGCCCGCCTTGAATTCCTCGAACGCGGTGGCGATCGATTCGGTAACCGTCGGTGCAATCGGCGGCGCGGCCAGCACCCGGCGCGGCACGAAGCCGCCCAGCGCGGCGCGACGCGCCTTCATGTACTGCAGCTCGGGACTCGTCTCGTCCGGACGATAAACCGGCGCGTCTTCCACCGTCTCGTCAGGCACCGGCACGCCGAAGCGATCGCGGAATTCCTTGAGCTCGCTGCCCTTCAGCTTCTTCTGCTGATGCGTGACGTTCTTGCCTTCCGCCGACTCGCCCAGGCCGTAGCCTTTGATCGTGCGCGCCAGAATCACCGTGGGCTGGCCCTTGTGCAACGTGGCCGCGCGATAGGCGTTGAACACCTTCACCGGGTCGTGACCGCCCACGCGCAACTTGCGCAGGTCATCGTCGGAGATGTGCCGCACCATCTCGAGCAGCCGCGGATCCGCGCCCCAGAAATGTTTGCGCAGGTACGCGCCGTCCTCCACGACGTACCGCTGGTACTCGCCGTCCACGATCTCGCCCATGCGTTTGGCGAGCAGGCCATCGGTGTCCTTCGCGAGCAGGTCGTCCCAGTCCGAGCCCCACAGCACCTTGATCACGTTCCAGCCGGCGCCGCGGAACACGGCCTCAAGCTCGGTGATGATCTGGTGGTTGCCGCGCACCGGCCCGTCGAGCCGCTGGAGATTGCAGTTGATGACGAAGATGAGGTTGTCGAGCTTCTCGCGCGCGGCGAGCGAAATCGATCCGAGGGCTTCGGGCTCGTCCGTTTCACCGTCGCCAAGAAACGCCCAGATCTTCTGGTCCGATGCGGGCTTGAGGCCGCGGTTTTCGAGGTACTTCGCGAATCGCGCCTGATAGATCGCGCACAGCGGTCCGAGGCCCATCGACACCGTAGGGAACTCCCAGTAGTCGGGCATCAACCACGGATGCGGGTACGACGACAGGCCGCCGCCCTTCGCCTCTTCGTGGCGGAAGTTAGCCATCTGCTGCTCGCTGAACCGGCCTTCGAGAAAACCGCGCGCGTAGATGCCCGGCGAGGCGTGGCCCTGAAAATAGACGAGATCCGCGTCGCGGCCGGCGTCCTTGCCGCGGAAGAAGTGGTTGAACCCGACCTCGTACAAGGTCGCCGCCGACGCGTAGGTCGACAGATGACCGCCGATGCCTTCCGACTCGCGGTTCGCCTTGACCACCATCGCGGCCGCGTTCCAGCGGATCAAACTCTTGATGCGCCGCTCGATCTCGCGGTTGCCCGGGTAGGGCACCTGCTGATGGGCGGGGATGGTATTGAGGTAGGGCGTGTTGGACGTGAAGGGCTCTTTGACCCCCGCCTGGCTGGCCCGCAGCCGGAGGGCATTCAGTAACCGGACCGTCCGCCCGTTATCGCCACCCTGCAACACGTAGTCGAGCGAGTCGATCCATTCCCGAGTTTCAACAGCCTCGAGGGCGGAAGCCTCGTCAGGCGCCACATTCTTCATATGACCTTCATCCTCTACTGATTAAGTGATTTATTGTACGGCATGCGCTTCCTGTCCGCTGTGCTAACTGCTGCCACTTTCGCTGGACTTTCGGCTTACGGAACGGCTCCGGCTCCGCCGCCACCGCCCTCCGCCACGGGGGCTGACCCGCAACTGGAGGCACGAATCCGCCAATACACGCCGGTGGAGATCACCGCCGATCTCTCCGC
The DNA here is from genome assembly GCA_021824055.1 of Acidobacteriota bacterium. GTDB lineage: Bacteria > Acidobacteriota > Vicinamibacteria > Vicinamibacterales > SCN-69-37 > SCUN01. Next base: position 6,617 of record JAKALV010000100.1, on the reverse strand, counting down.
CATGCCCGACAACGAGCGCCAGGCGCTCGCCAAGATTGTCGAGGCCGCTCAACTGTTCGATGGCGTGTTCCTCGAGCAGGTCTGGGCCGACAACGCCTCGATGCTGGCGCACCTGGCCGCGGATCACTCGCCCCGAGGACAGGCCCTGCTCCACTATTTCCTGATCAACAAGGGGCCGTGGGACCGGATCGACCACAACAAGCCGTTTGTGCCCGGCGCGCCGAACAAGCCGGAGATGGGCAACCACTATCCGGCCGACGCGACGAGGGCTGAAGTTGAGCAGTGGATCAACTCGCTGCCGGCCGGCAAGCAGGCGGAGGCGACCGGGTTCTTCTCCGTCATCCGGCGCGGCCCCGACGGCACGCTCATGACCGTGCCGTACAACGTGGCGTACCAGAACACGCTCATCGCGGTCTCCTCCAAGCTCAAGGAAGCGGCGGCGCTCACCACGCAGCCCACGCTGGAGAAGTTCCTCGAGCTTCGCGCCGCGGCGCTTCTCTCGAACGACTACTTCGCGAGCGACATGGCCTGGATGGAGCTCGACGCGTCCATCGAGCCGACGATCGGGCCGTACGAGACCTACGAGGACGAGTGGTTCGGCTACAAAGCGGGGTTCGAAGCGTTCATCGGCGTGCGCGACGACGCGGAGACCCGGAAGCTCGGCACGATGGGAAGCCAGTTGCAGGGCCTCGAAGACGCGCTGCCGATCGATCCGAAGTACCGCAATCCGAAGCTCGGCGGCATGGCGCCGATGCGCGTCGTGAACTCGGTGTTCAGCTCGGGCGACGGCAACCGCGGCATCCAGACCACCGCGTACAACCTGCCGAACGACGATCGCGTCATCAAGGAAAAGGGTTCCAAGCGCGTGATGCTCAAGAACGTGCAGGAAGCCAAGTTCACGAACGTGCTCGTGCCGATCTCGAAGATCGCACTGGCGCCGGCGGATGCGGCGAAGGTGTCGTTCGACGCGTTCTTCACGCACACCGTCATGCACGAGCTCATGCACGGCCTTGGACCGCATCAGGTGCAGGCGCCCGCCCCGGGCTCCAAGGCCGCGAAAGGCGACGCCGTGCGCCTCGCGCTCAAGGACACCTACGCGGCGCTCGAAGAAGCGAAGGCGGACATCTCGGGCCTCTGGGCGCTGCAACAGCTCGCCGACAAGGGCGTGATCTCGAAAGACGTGGCCAACACGATGTACACCACGTTTCTCGCCTCGGCGTTCCGCGCCATCCGTTTCGGCGTCACCGAGGCCCACGGCAAGGGCATCTCCTTACAGCTGAGCGATCTCATGGATCGCGGCGCCTTCACCGTGAACGCCGACGGCACGTTCGCCGTGGCCGACGCGAAGATCCGCGACGCCGTGGCCGGACTGACGCATGACCTGATGACGATTGAAGCCGAGGGCAACTACGACGCCGCCAAGGCGCTGCTCACCAAGGCGATGGTGATCCGTCCTGAAGTGCAGCGCGTGCTCGACAAGCTCAAGGACGTGCCGGTGGATATCGAACCGGTGTTCAAGGCGATCAAGTAAAGACAGAGACAAGAATAATTTCGGTTTGGAGCTGAGGCTTCGCCTGGCAGGCGTTGTGGACGCTGCGCGTTTCAGGCGCTGTGGGGGCTGCGCATTCAGGCGCTGTGCAAGCTTCGCTTCGCAGGCGTTGTGGAGGCTGCGCCTTGCAGGCGTTGTGGAGGCTGCGCCTTGCAGGCGTTGTGGACGCTGCGCCTTGCAGGCGTTGCGGAGGCTGCGCCTTCCAGGCGTTGCGGAGGCTTCACCTCGCAGGCGTTGCGGAGGCTGCGCCTTGCAGGCGCTGTGGGGGCTGCGCTTCCGGGCGTTGTGGAGGCTCCGCATGGTCGGTTGGGTGGAGCGAAAGACGCCGTCGGTTGCCGCCTCGCCAGTGGAACGTCGTACCAACTCGGACGGATACCGTCATGAAGATCGGGACGAGCAACTGATCGCGGCGATCGCGTCGGGGCCGACTGCGCAACGGCCCCGCGGACGCTCACGAGCGACCAGCCTGGGCGGCTGCTGGCGCGCACAACATCAGCACGACACCGAGCACCCACCAGACAAGGCGCAGCCTCCCGACCGACAAGTGCTTTTCCCCCACCCCGCCGACAAGCGCTTTTCACAGCACATTGCCGACCAGTGTCTTTCCTTCGCACCGCCGACAAGCGCTTTTCACTCCGCATTGCCGACAAGTGTCTTTCCCCCACCCCGCCGACAAGCGCTTTTCACTACTTCCTGATCGTCGCTCCTGCCAGTTGCGCCACGGCCGAGAGCGTCGTCTGCGCCGCGTTCAGCCCCAGACGAAAGTCCTTGTCGCTGAAGGTCGACCACACGTCGAGCGGCGTGTGCCACGTCGGGTTCCATCCCGCGCCGGTCTGCGCGCCGCGCTCGTTCTCGCGCAGGCTGATCGACGGCACGATGTCCTGAAACGCACCCGAGTCGGTGTTGGTCATGTGCGGGCCGACGTTGACCGGATAGTCCGTCGCGTACTTCTCGCCGGCCAGCTTGAATTTGAACGCGAGCTTCATCGCATCGTCGGCGAACTTCGACGTGATCGCAAACTCCACGTTCACGTCGGCTTCGGCACGCTGCTCTTTCGGGGCCACGAACATGCCGCGGCCGTTCGCGTCCATGACCTGCTTGCCGTCGGGACCGATCTCGGGAATGGGCATGCCGTGATCCCACATCATCATGTCGTGCTGGATCATCGCGATCCACTTCGGCTCGGGATATTTGCCGGATCCCTTGGGCTCTTCGATGCCCTGCAGCGCCTGCCGCTGCGCCACGTAGGCGCGCGCGCCGTTGAGGCCGGTTTCCTCGCCGTTCCACAGTGCGAAGCGGATGGACCGTTCGGTCTGGACACGCGGATCGGCGAACACGCGCGCAATCTCCATCACCAGCGCCGTGCCCGAGCCATCGTCATCGACGGCTTCGTTGTAGCCATGCCCGTCCATGTGGGCGGCAACGATGTACATCTCGTTGGGATACCTGGTGCCGACTTTGGTGACGTACACCTCGTCCACCGGACCGGGAATGATCGGCCCGGAATCGAGCGCGCGGATGCGCGCGTCGGGCTGCGCCATCGGATCGCAGTTCACGCCCGTGCGCGCGCGGTTGCCGACGATGCGGCCGCCGCCCTGCGCGACATTGCTCTGCCCGCGTCCGCCGCCGCGGGCACCGCCACGCGCGGCGCCCGCGCCACCGGCCCGCGGCGCGGGCCGCACCACGATCGACTCGGGCACGCTCGGGCCGCAGGGCGACGAGGGCACCGGCGGGTCGTACTTGATGCGCTCGGCGTTGGTGTAGCCGTAACTCTTCAGCTGCGCTTCGATCCAGTTCACGGCCTCGCGATTGCGCTCGGTGCCCTGGCGGCGATCGCCGAACTGGGTGAGCCCTTTCAGCGTGGCCTTGTACTTGTCGAGGTCGAGCTGGTCGACCATCACTTTGATCGGATCATCGGCCGGCGGCGTCTGCGGGGCCTGCCCCGCGCCCTGCGCAAAGACCGAGATCGTCGACGTGGCCACAACACCCAACAGGACGAACAGCTTCTTCGAACGCATCGCGACTTCCTCCGAAGAGAGAGTATAGAGCGGAGACAGGCTTCGTGGAGTAAACGACACCCCAGGCTTCGTGGAGCGAAAGACACCTCAGGCTTTGTGGAGTAAACGCCACCCCAGGCTTCGTGGAGCGAAAGACACCTCAGGCTTTGTGGAGCAAACGACACCCCAGGCTTCGTGGAGCGAAAGACACCTCAGGCTTTGTGGAGCAAACGACACCCCAGGCTTCGTGGAGCGAAAGACACCTCAGGCTTCGTGGAGAGAAAGACACCTCAGGCTTTGTGGCGCGACAGACACCTCAGGCTTCGTGGTTTGCCTTGGCCAGGATGGCGCGGCGGAGATTCATGATCGCGGGCACGGCACGGCGGGCGATCATGTTGATGGAGGCGAGGTCCGCCGGCTGGAAGTGGCCGCGATCGACGCCGTCCTGGAGCTGCGCTTCAGCCTCAGCAAGCGAGGCGCGCGCAATGTAAAGAAACCGCGCAAACTCGCGTGCGCTGCCCCGATGGTAGCCCTCCACGACATTCAGTTCGACGGATGCCGCCGTCCGGCGCAGGTGGTCCGCATAGAAGCGATCACGGCACGCCGGCGGCCTCGCCGCGAGCAGGTAGATCGCTTTCTTGTACTCGTTCGCGCGCTGCCAGGCGATGAGATTGCGAAGTCCAACGTCGGCCATGCGGCGTTACCAAAGCAAGCCTCATGCCCGAACGCCGTCCCGCGAGAAGGTCGGATCGATGGCAAATCTTGCCAACACCCGCCGGCCGCAGCCTCGCAAATATTGCCACGCCCCCTGCGCGGCGCCCCGCGGACGCAAAGCCTGCAGTGTCTTTCCACTCCACAAAGCCTGCAGTGTCTTTTCACTCCACAAAGCCTGAAGTGTCTCTTCACTCCACAACGCCCGGGGTGTCTTTCACTCCACAACGCCGGCTAGTGTCTCTGTCACCACCCTCATCGCCGTATCCGGCACATCACTGATCAGTCCCGTGACGCCCCAATCGAGGAGGCGTCTCATGTCGGGCTCGTCATTCACCACCCATACGTGCACCGGGAGTTCGGCATGGCGTGCGAGGCGGACAAACCGCTGGGACACGATGCGCCAGCCCTTTCTCACCTCGGGCACCTGGAACAGCTGATACTCGTGCCGCCCCGGTCCCACCCAGAAGTGCGATCGGATCAGCGCCGACAGTCCCTCCGGCACCGCCGCGCTCGTGATGAACGGCAGCCCGCTGCGGCGAACCGCGGCCAGCGGGATCTCGCTGAACGAGCCGAAGAGCACACGGTCCACGGCATCCGATCGCCGCACCACCTCGATCGCGCGCACCGCCAGTTCCGCCGACTCGCCCTTCAGTTCCACCATGAACGGCACGTCGCGATGCCGTTGCAACACGCGCTCGAGGGTGGGCACGCCGTAGCCCTGGCCCCGGAATGACAACCCCGCGGCGTCCGCGAAGGCCCATGCGGCGTCTAAACGCTCAAGGGCGTCCGCCGTGTAGTCGGCCACCGCGCCGCGCGCGTTGGTGGTGCGATCCACGGTGGGATCGTGAATGACGACAGGGTGCCCGTCTTTTGAGAGATGCACGTCCAACTCGATCGCGTCCACGCCGAGGCGAGCCGCATCGTCGAACGCGGCCATCGTGTTCTCGGGACGCCGCCGGGCGCCGCCGCGATGCGCGATGGCGAAACGGCGGTCGAGATCAAGGAAACGTTTCATTCCGAATCTGTTCTACCATTCTCCCATGCCTCATCTGCATACACTCGGTGAGCTGGTCGCGTCACCGGCCGGCCGCACGCGTCGCTCCGTGAAGGACGAGATGCGCGCCAACCTCATCGCGCGACTGGCCGCCAATGCCCCGCTCTTCCCCGGCATCGTCGGCTACGACGACACCGTGGTGCCGCAGGTCGTGAACGCGATCCTGTCGAAGCACAACTTCATCCTGCTCGGGTTGCGAGGCCAGGCCAAGACGCGTCTGCTGCGCACGCTGACCACGCTGCTCGACGCGGAGATTCCGGTGGTGCCGGGTTGCGAGATCCATGACGACCCCCGCGCGCCGATCTGCGCCGCGTGCCGCGCGCGCGTGGCACGCGAAGGCGACGAGACGCCCATCGCGTGGCTCCCGCGCGATCGCCGGTACGTGGAGAAGCTCGCCACGCCCGATGTCACGATCGCCGACATGATCGGCGACCTCGATCCGATCAAGGCGGCCCGCGCCGGCCTCGAGCTCGGCGATGAGATGACGATGCACTACGGGTTGGTCCCGCGCGCGAATCGCGGCATCTTCGCGATCAACGAGTTGCCGGATCTCGCGGGCAAAGTGCAGGTGGGATTGTTCAACATCCTGCAGGAAGGCGACGTGCAGATCAAAGGCTACCCCGTGCGCCTGCCGCTGGACATCGTGCTGGTGTTCAGCGCGAACCCGGAGGACTACACGGCGCGCGGCAAGATCATCACGCCGCTCAAGGACCGCATCGGGTCCGAAATCCGCACGCATTACCCCGCCACCCGCGCCGACGCCATGGCGATCACCGAGCAGGAAGCCTGGATCGCGCGCGCCGACGGCGAGCGGCCGGTGGACGTGCCGGTCTTCGTCCGCGAGGTCGTGGAAGAGGTCGCGTTCCAGGCGCGCGGCGATCAGCGCGTCGACAGACGCTCGGGCGTCAGCCAGCGCCTGCCGATCACCTGTCTCGAGAACACCGTGTCGAACGCGGAACGCCGCGCGTTGAAGACCGGCGAGGCCACGATCGTTCCGCGCGTCACCGACATCTACACGGCCCTGCCCTCGCTCACGGGCAAGATCGAGCTGGAATACGAAGGCGAGCTGCGCGGCGCCGAAACCGTCGCGCGCGATCTGGTGCGCGCCGCCATCGCCACGGTGTTCGACGGCCACGCCGTAGTCGCCGACCTGAAACCGGTCATCCAGTGGTTCGAGGACGGCGGCACGCTGCAGCTGGCCGACGATGCGTCGGCGGCCGAGGTGCTCGGGCAGGTGAAGGCCGTCAGCGGGCTCGAGCGCGCGCTGGGCATGATGGGGCTCGCGCCGACGCTGCCGGCGAGC